>JACDGI010000196.1 GCA_013821665.1 Anaerolineae bacterium | reverse complement strand
GACCAAGCCTTCGATAATTTCAATGTGTTCTTCGGGCAAGTTCACTTCGGCATCATTGATGGCATAGGGATCAGCATCGATCATTGTCACTAAGCGCGCCTGTGGAGCCATGAAGGCGCTGAACATGCCAACACCCGCGAATAAATCCAAAACCGATTCACGTCCGGTGAGCGCCAAGCCTTGCAGCACTTCGGCGATCAGATGATCCAATTGGGAGACATTCGGTCGGAAGAAGCTGCCCGCAGTCACACGGAAAGCCCGTCCACCGGCTTGAATGGTGGCGTACAAATCGCCCATTAAATTAATCGGCTCGTCGTTTTCATTCAACAGGTTCATGCTCATGGGCATATCGCTGTGAAGTTCTGGCGCTTCGTCATTATCCATCCGCAGCAGTGCCATGCGATCACCCAAGCTGTCGATTTGCAGCGTGATAATCTGCAAGCCGGTCATCTGCTCCAAATCAAGGGAGTTCTTCAGTTCCACCAAATCGGGATGTAGAATATGGCATTCCGCAATAGGGAAAAGTGTGGGCGGCGTGGACGACGATGCAAATCCGAGTTTACCTTCGCCGGTTGCGAATAAGGTCATGTAATGGTTATAGCCCCAGACTACCGGACTCGGAATAATCGGGCGAATGTCAGCATCCGCGAAGCCGCCAATGCGCTCTAGTTGGTCAGCCAAGACATCTTGTTTAAGGAGTAATTGGGCGGGGTAATCAATATGCTGCCATTGACAATTGCCACATTTATTAGGGCCGAAGTGGGGGCAACGAGGGAATACACGATCCGTCGATGACTCTAATAAGGTTACACCTTCGGCAAACAGGGCGCGTCCTTTTTGACCGGTGACGCGTGCCTGTACCTTTTCGCCGGGGATTGTGTAAGGTACAAATACCACTTGCTCACCTGAATGTCCCAAAGAACTGCCGCCGTAAGCCATACTTTCCAATTCAACATCAATGAGTTGGTCGTTCATCATTTGTCCTGACTATTCATAATCGAATCCATCACAATCACAAAAATTGTGCGGGTTTCATAGCGCGGTTATAATCTGCCAAACACTGATTATAAACTACAGGGGAAATCACTTATGTCAGATCTGGCTACCATCACTCGCTTTTTGCACACCGTCCCCATGTTTGAAGGGCTGCAAGATCGTCAGCTCCAGCGGCTGGCCAAGCGCTTCACCGAGCGGTCATACGCCGCTAAGGAAACGATTGTCACACAAGGTACACTCGGTATTGGTTTGTTCGTCATCGAAAGTGGCAGAGCCGAGGCCGTTCGCCAGCATCCCGATGGCAGCAGTAATATCGTCAACACCTTCGGGCCAACCGAATTCTTTGGCGAACTTTCCCTGCTCGATGATGCACCACGTACCGCTTCAGTCGTGGCGACAGAAGATAGCAAATGTCTGGTGCTGACCCAGTTGGACTTCAACTCGGTGCTGCACGAAGACGCGGATATTCCCATCATCATGCTCAAGGAACTGGCTAAACGCTTGCGCCGTACGATGGAAAGTATGTAATCTCAAAACGCAACGGAATAAAAAACCAGCAAACATCATCATGCTGGTTTTTTTGTTTGGTTTGCAATTCATTTAGGACGGAAGAGACAGGCCTCCTCCCTACAGAAATATAATTGACCTACGTGGCGTTCAATCGATTATTCAGGGCTTTCACCGACTGCGTCTAAGCGCTTCTTGGCTTCGGCGTAAATATCGGCTGGCAGAGCACCTTTCTGAGCAATGGCGAGATTTTCTTTGAGATGATCTGGATTGACTGTGCCCACAATGGTGGTATGGCAGTGCGGATGACTGAGGGTAAAGCGCAGTAAGAAGCCGGTGCGCGTTTCGCCTTCTTCCAACAGTTCATCGAGTTTAGCTTTCTCAAACTTCGTCCAGCGATCTTCCCCGCCGAGACCCGCACCCGGTTCGCCGCGTGCCACGCCACCGCGAATGATAATACCCGCGCCGCCATCCGCCGCTTTGGTGATGAGATTCTCGTGCTGGCGTTCCAGGGCCGAATAAGGAATCTGGAAAACGTCGAACACGCCCCAATCAATATATTTCGCGAGATGAGGCGATGTGGATGAGCAGCCGATATGATGCACAACACCCGCCGACTGAAGTTCTTTGAGCAGATCAACCAGCCCGCTTTTCTCGGCGGTTTCGGCATCGGGGTTATGTAGCTGCAAGATGTCTACATATTCGGTACGCATCTTCATCAGCGAATCGGCGATGTTACGCATGATGTTTTCGCGCGTCCAGTAGTGGGGTGTCTCGTCGTGATCACCAGCGTACTGCATGGTACAGCCGCATTTGGTCGCCACATAAAATTCATCCCGCCGTTTGGCGAGATACTGACCGATATACATCTCGCTTTTGCCATAGTCGTTGGCTGTATCAATAAAATTTATACCTGCGTCCACAACGGCATCTAAAATAGTCTCGGCTTGTTCGTCTGTGCAAGGCCGCCCACCCCAGATGCGATTGCCGCGCACTTCCATTGCGCCAAAGCCAAGCTGTGTCACTTCTAAGCCGGTACGTCCTAAAGTTTTCTTGATTAATGACATTTTTTCACCTTGCTCAATTTCAATCGAGACAAGGAGTGTAGCGCGGGCACTATGCGGCAACAACAGCCACTTGGGGGATAATTGGTCGTATCAAGGTGAGAAAAACAAAAAAGCGACTAAATATTAGTCGCTTTTTTATCGTTTATGACCCCGCTTGGAGCCAAGTCGAACCATCTTCTGAGGGAAAAAGAACTGCTTTTTTCCAACATTTAGCCTTTCCTCAACGCCAATCATTGACTTTCCTCTCGAATAAAACCTAGTTTGGACTTTGCGGTGACTGGGGAGAGTATGCCCTCCCCCAACCACCTTGAAGTACCGCAACGGAGGCACACGGCACTTCCGGTCAACAGTCTAGCATGACTTCAAGTGCTGATGCTTTCAGGTGTGGTTTTGTTCAATCGTATTTATAGACGGAGGAAAGAAAATGACACGCACATTTGTATTGACCAATCATAAAGGGGGTGTTGGGAAATCGACATCCGCCACCAATATAGCATATGGCTTAGTTGGATTACTGAGGCGATCTGGTGCTGGCAATTGTCGTGTATTGCTAGTGGATACGGACAGCCAAGCACATGCTTCACTCGTGACCACAGGACATAAAGATTATGGTGCAGACAACAGCTTGTACACCGTGCTCATGGCGGATCGAAAAGAAGCTGCCAATGTCCTTTCGAATTGCCTTGTGCAAAGCACCTGGGATGACGACTTACATGTGCTGCCCGCTTCGCCGATGTTGGAAGGTGCGGAACGCGAATTGATGGGAGTAGCTGGTGCGCCTTACCGGCTTGCTGAGCCACTCAGCCGGATCGCCAGTCATTATGCTGCGATTGTCATTGACACTCGCCCTTCTTTCTCATTGATGACGGAAATGGGACTATTGGCGGCTACCGATGCGATTGTGCCAGTCGAACCGCGCTATCTTGAAACAGTGGGCTTGTTATCAGTCATATCAAAAATCAATGAGATTCGCGAAGGATGGCGGCATCCACATCTGCATGTCAGCGGCATTCTGGTTACCAAGATGGATACTCGCGTCAAAGGGCATAAGCAACTTCTTGACGAACTCAAATCGCACACTGTTTTGGGACAACTACTGTGTGGGGTTATTCCAGCCAATGAAGCCGTGTCCTACTCGCATCACCATCATCTGAGCGTGTTCAACTACGATCCGAAAGCCTCAGCGAGTAAAGCCTATGCTCAAATGGTTGGCAAGCTGGTTCGTGAGATGACCGGACAGAAGGCCAGCGTTTCATGAACGGCAAGAAGCGACAAGCCAACAGCGGTCTTCTTGATACGATCACGGCTGACATGTTAGGAGGTGGCAGCTTTGACATCGCGACAGACAACAGTTTACGAGTTGAGCGGATTCTGTTGGAGATGGTACGATCGGATCCGGTGCAACCGCGTCGCGTCCTTCCTGAACGCATCTATCAAGCCTTTCACACGAATCGAATGACACCGACACAAGCCCTGCGCGAACTCATCCAGACCGCCCAATTGGCTGCCAGACAGAACGGGCGACCCTTCACGAATGTCTTAGATTTGCTCGGTAATCCCGATGATGAAACAGAAACCGAAGCACCACAACTCTCGCCCGAAGAACAGCTCGTGCGCGATTTGGTTAATCTCGCAGTAACAATTCGTGATGATGGGCAAGTCAACCCGCTGACGGTAGTTGATGTCACCCAAGGCGTGACGCGGCTCTACCGCATTGAAACAGGTGAAAGACGCTATTGGGCGACATGGTTGCTTCGGGACTTCATTCCCGGCTATGAGAGCGACGGTATGATCCCTTGCATCATCATTCCTTCCGAAAGGGCATCTGCTTTTCGACAGGCAAAAGAGAACACCGCTCGCACAGGCCTGTCTGCAATCGCAATGGCACGGCAAGCGGCTCTTCTGTTGCTCTATGTACACGGCTGTGAAATTCCCCATGGACCAGTAACCCACAATTTCTACCAACAAGCGCTCGAACTAGATTTGCGTGGCAAACGCGAATATACGGAGCAAATCCTATCTGCAATGGGAGGCATCAAGAAAGCATACTTCAGCACAATTAAGGCGCTGCTTTATTTATCTGATGAGGCCGTCGAAATTGCAGATCGCCACAATATTGAAGAAGGCAAACTCAGACACGTCATTACTCTTTCGCCTGAATTTCATTTGGAGGTTGTTCAGCAGATCGTAGACTTCAATTTGACCAGTAAACAAGTCAAAGAATTATGTCGAGCAGATGGACAAGAACCAGTTGGAGAAGACCCGCTTTCGAAACTTTCCGCATCCGCTGTGAAGATCGCACGTATTGCCCAGTCAATTAATGCAACTTCAGCTCACGATCTCGCCCAAGCTTTGATTGCACAAGAAGGTAATAGAACCGTTGCAATTGCACGACTCCAAGCCTTTAGACAACTCATTGGTGAAGCAGAACAACTGCTAGAGGAACGGTAAAAGGTTCACACGTGTGAACCTTTTGGAGCAAAACTATGAAAAATATCCGCGCACCGCCCTAGAAAACAAAACCCACCGACGAAATGTGCAGGTGGGTGACGGACGTTACTGATACATTGCTGATGTGGTAATCACAATGTATCACAGTCCTTCCTCCCCTGCAACTGAATATCCGCCTTTCAGTCCTGTTTCTTGAACCCGACTTCTATTCAGCTTTGCTTGGAGGCAATCATGAATGGCTACTCTGTGGCTGGCGCACTTGACAGCCAGCCTGATCTACTCGCACGTCTGCAAAATGTAGTTCGACAGCTCAATCGTCCGGATATCCGGACGGTCTCAGCCCTCGTCGCCAAAGTCATCGGCGATCAAAATGCTGGGATGATGGCCGTGCGATTACTACACTGGTTCCCAAAAGCAAAGAAAATTGGGGGATGGGTCTACAAATCGTGGCGCGATTGGAACGCTGAGTGCAACCTCTCACAGGCACAGGTTAAACGCGTCCATGGCAAAGGATTTCTGGAAATCATTGGCATTGAACGCACAATCATGAAAGCGAACGGCACACCCACTGTTCATTACCGACTGGATGAAAACCAGTTGATGCAACGGCTAGCCGAGTTTTTAGAAATCATGCCCCTTCGCATCAAAATGTGGATGTGGACAGAAACGCCCAATGAGGATGGTCAATCGAGCCCAATGAATGTGGCCGGTAAAGACCAACTCGATGAGCACAATCAGCCTGATTCATTTGACGAAGATGAGCCTATTCATTCGGTCGAAATCGCCAAATCCATAACAGACTCTGACTTACAAACAAAACAGCATATTAACGATCAAGATATACAACACAACAGCTATTCTGCTGCTGTTGTGGACACTGAAAGAGAAGAGAGAAAAGAAATTCTCGTGTCACTCGGAAATTTCGGGGTTGAATACCTTAAAGCGAAGCAACTCATCGAAAAACATGGTTACAAACGAGTCGCTGAGGTTGTCGAACACACGAAAGACCAAGACCGCAAGAATCCGGCAGGCTATATCATTCGGGCGCTCGGGGAAAATTGGACGTTCTGGTCAAAGCCTATAAAAGATGATTATGCCTGCGGGAATGGAGAGGCGTATATCACTGGGAAATATGCGGCGTTCATTAACCATTAGCACACATGATAAACATCAAAATCAGACAAATTGTCTGAGTAATATTTAAATTCTGATCTTTAGACGGCGGAGACGTTTAATGTTGCTCTTATGCAACACGCATATTGATTGAAATTTCCATTGATCCATATTGTGCAATAGGAGGTGAAGGCAGAATTAACGCTATAATCACTCACCACTGCTCTATATCCATTTGAGGTCATTTCCCAGATGCAAGTTCCAATTCTGAATCAGAAATTCTACGCTGAGCCTTCCATCTTTACAGCTGATAATTTATTACGTGAGGCGCGTAGACAAAAATCGATTTCTGAAGGAAGTATACCGACTGTGTGTATACTTGATCCGGATGGTGATATTGCCAACTACTTGATCAACAATGGACGCGCCAGTTTGAATCCAAGTTGGGCCTGCTATCACACAAAGCTATACAATTTTAGCGATCATGATGTCGAATATGGCATTGTCCCTTTTGTAGTTGGAGCATCCTTTGCAGTATTAGTAGCCGAAGAATTGTTTAGCACTGGTTGCAAACTGCTCATTAGTGTCACTTCCGCTGGACAAATCGTAGCTGTTGGTCAACCCCCTTATTTCGTGCTGATTGAACGAGCGCTCCGAGACGAAGGAACCAGTTATCACTACATACCTCCATCGAATTACAGCGCTATTGACCCCAATCTTCTAACCGATTTGATGCCTGCATTTGAAAACGCATCCATTCAGGTGCTGGGCGGTGCAACTTGGACAACAGACGCGCCCTTTCGTGAAACACTTGAAGCGATAGCCTTTGCACGAGATGAGGGTATTTTGGGTGTCGAGATGGAAGCAGCAGCGCTGTATGCCTTTGCAGAAGCCAAGCAGAATGCGGTGATCTGTTTTGCACATATTACGAACCAAATGGCGCAGATCGAAGGTGACTTTGAGAAGGGGGCTGATGCTGGCAGTCGCGATGCCTTACAAGTTATCACATTGTCAGCCCAACAATGGGTAAAATCAGTTGAAGTTGAAAAACCTGATTAAAGACTGGCTCAGAATTTTGGATTGTCCCTGACCGATGGGCTTGTGCCGAAGCCATAACGCAGCGTTACACCGAGGATATAGTAGGTAGCCAGCAGTGTGCCGCGTAGTGTACCACCAACCTTAGACTGACCTGACCAGCGCTTGCGATAAGCGACAGGTACTTCAACGATTTGTGCGCCATGTCGAGCCGCTTTGACCATCATTTCAGTAGGCCAGCCAAATGTCATTTCGCACATATTGAGTGACAGCAATAATTCACGCTGAATAGCACGATATGGTGCAAGATCCGTAACAGGAATTCGATACAAAAGGCGCATCAAGCCCGATACAAGTCGATTGCCGAACTGCTGATGAGGCGGCATGGCTCCCGACTCAATTTGTCCTGTTCGAGATCCCAATACCAAAGTAGCCTGGTTGGCAGCTATGGGTGCCAGAAGTAATGGGATTTCCGCCGGATCAAAACTGCCATCACCATCCATAAATATCAGCACCTCAGCCTTGTTTGCAGCCGCTACACCAGCAGCACAGGCATAACCGTACCCCCGTCTTGGTTCACTCACAACAAATGCACCACTCGCTTGTGCTTTGGCTGCGGTTTCGTCAGTCGAACCGTTATCCACAACCAAGACACTGATTTGGGCTTCAATATTAACTGGCAGCATAATCGACTTTGGCACTTCGCCGATGAGACGACGAATATTTCCAGCTTCGTTCAACGCAGGAATGATCACGGTAACGCGCATTAATCCTCCAATATGCCGGGGTGATTGGCAAGAAAAGTACGTGTGTGGGCGGCAACATGTGCTGGTTGAGTAGTGAGGTCTAATGCCAAGCGCTTGAGATCGGCAACGTAATCAATATCGTAGCTCGCTGGAAGCATCGTCACTTGTAACCCTGCCTCTTTGGCCTGAACTAAGGTATCAGCCGTGACGTGGTCGGTACTCATCGTGACTTTAAGAAATAAGGATGGGGTTGATTTTTTGGTGCCAATTAAATAATAGCCCCCGTCATCACATGACCCAAGTGAGACATCAGCAGTATCGAGTGCTGTGAAAGCTTCGACTAATGAAGAGGTCGGCAGTGTTGGGCTATCGCTATCCATGATGAGCACTTGTTGATAGCCAAGATTTTTTAGGCAATGGCTTGTGGCATGGTTTAACCGTTCGGAGAGATCAATACCATTTTGGAGAAGTAGGCCGAAGTCGGGCGCAAGAGTGCGAAAATAGGTTTGGCTGCCTAATGGCAAATACACCAAAATCGGATCAAAGCTGATTTGCTGACGAGCTGCACGGATAATGTCGAGTGTGTCGCTCAGAAAGCACTCATATAGTGCCGCTGCCTGCTCCCCGCTGAGAGGCGGACATAAACGTGTTTTGGTTTGTCCGGGCGCAGGTTGTTTGGCGACCACCATCAAGGCGCGGTGTGGTGTATGCGATAGGGTCATGATTGATGTCGTTTCGTTTTGAAATATGGATATAGACTCAAGAAAAGTGCAATCCCCAACAGTATGTAAATCGGTACGAATTCAAGGCCGATGGCTGTTACATTTTCTTTTCTGTAGAGAAAAAATGTGTAGGAGAGCGCAATCGTGCCACTAAATACCCACCATGCGAAAGCGCTATTTAATTTGAATAAACTACGCCATTTCGAGAGTTGTAAGTCGAGCGTTATCAGCGGAAGCAGCCAGAGTGCATACCATGAAAATAGGTTGTGGTTGATGAGCAAATAGATGCCAATCGGCCATAGGCAGCGCAGAATTGCCTGTCGTGCCGAAGCAGCAGGCCATATGATGAATATTAAGCTAGTCACAACTACAAGAACTGGCATCCCGATGTTCGCCATTTGATACCACGGGATATGATGTGTGTACGCGAAGGCTATCAAGACACGTATCAAGGGCGATACGTTAAAAAACTCCTTACCATACTTGGATAAAAAGCCTAGAACATTCACGCCCGGTTGAATGTAAAATGCATAACCTACAAGCACAGTTAAAATTAGTGTAATGGGCAAGGCTATGCGCCAACGACGCTTACCGTCCGTATCGCGTACACTCCACAAGCAAACCGCCAACATAACTGGATACAATTTGACTAATGTTGCGAGGCCTAACAGCAAACCAATGCCCACTTCATAGCGCCAATTAGCACCTTTGGACACTGAGTGTGCCCGAATGATGAATGCTCCGATGATAAGCGGCAAGTAGAGCGCATCGACATGAGCAGCATGTGCGATCTCGAAAATGAGGAGCGGATTCCAGAGGAAAATGAGGACACGTTCGGGTGGTTGGCCTAGGGCATTTAACAATCGCACTAAAAGCCACCCCGCAAGCAGTGTTGCAGCGATGAACACCAGTTTGAATGCAGCAATACTATCTGGAATTATTCGCCACGTCAGCGCAAAAATTAGTTGTGCGCCGGGTGGATAAATCGTGATGGCATCGGGGCGATTCATCCGCTTCCAAATGGCATCATCGCGTAAATAAGATAATTCTGGTGCATTAGAGGCATAACGATAGGGACTTATGCCTGCTGCCTGCACCCGCCCATCCCAGACATAACGGAACATATCATCCGAAAGATTCGGCAATGACGGCAGCAAAATGACGTTAAAAAGAATCGCAAAACTGAAGATGACAGGAAGTCGCCAGTTGGCAATGTTTAATTTCGCAATAACAGATTTGTGAATTTTGCTAGTTGAGGTGTCGTTAACTGATTGGGTTATGGGGGCTGGTCTTAATATGACCCACACCGCCAGCGCATATAGTATAAATGCTGTGCCGAAGATCAGAAAAAAAGGCTCCATCCGACCCGGTCGAAAATCTCCGTGGACTAACACAAGCGCATAGACAGGCAGCGAGAGCGTACCCAGCACGAGCAACCAAAACAGCGGGTGAACACGGAGGTTCGCCCAATATTGCAAAAGTTGATTACCGCGTGACAATGGATTAGAAACACTATATACCATTGGCGCAGCAGGATGGTCGTTAGAGGACACAGACACCTGCGATTTAAATTAGCGGCCTACCAAAAGCAACCCGATACGTCCAACGATATTGCCCTTATCTGCCAATGCCTTAAAGCGAGGGTAGAGGAATCCGTCTATGCCAACAAAGCGTCCCGGCGCAAACGCAAAAACAATGAGCGCCAGCAGCACCATATTGTTATAACCCCATTCCCACTCATAAGGACTGGAGATTCCTGCTAGGCCAATCATCAACTGAGCGGAAATTGCTATGGCGACTAAACCGCCGAGACGTGTGAAAAAGCCAAACAGCAGACTGACAAATATGAATGCCTCTGAACCCCAAATGATCCAGCCGAACCAGCGGATGTTCGGTTTTACAAAACCATCAATGAAAGCGCCATTTATTTGAGCAGGAACACTCAGATTGAGAAATACTTCAGGCCCGCCCTTATTGTCGGTATTCGCTGTAAAAAATAACCGTTCACGCTGTGCCCAAACCGATTCAACACCGATCCAATCACATAGACCTGTCGTACGTGTTAATTTCCCGTCGGCATTAGCCGTCGTAAATGTATAGTCAGCAGGGCAACCAAAATTCGGTGGAAATTTCCAGAATAACTGTGTAAAGAATAAATAGGCTAACCCGATGCGAACAATCAGCAGAGCAATCTTTTGAAGATTGCGTAGAAAAGGACTGCCGTCGTTTGTCGACGATACAGATGCTGCGGTCATTATGGGACTCCTTCAGGAAAATGATGACTGATCTTAAGGTAGCCGCTGAATATTACGAATTGCTCACAGGACTGCCAATCAGTCTCTGAAGTTATGATTTTGTTTCACCTCATGCGCAATAAAGCTGCATGAAGAATCGCGATCACGCTCATTCCGTCCCGAATTTCATTATTCCGCACCATTTTCAATGCGTCATCAAAATGAAACGTTTGTATTTCAAAAACTTCAGTATCGTCAGGGGGTAATTTGTGCTGGGTCAAATCGTAGCCCAGATAAAGATGGGCGGTTTCGTCGCAGACACTTTTGGAGGTGTAGTAGATGCTTACAGGGATGAGCCGACCTGCATGATAGCCTGCTTCTTCACCGAGTTCGCGCTGGGCGGCTTCTTCCGGTGGCTCATCCGGTTTGATGCCGCCTGTAGGCATCTCCCAACGGAAATCCTCTTTTTGCACGTAGCGATACTGGCGTACCAGTACGACATGATTGTCATCCAC
>JACDGI010000195.1 GCA_013821665.1 Anaerolineae bacterium | reverse complement strand
GTTGAGTGCATTGACTGGCGCTTTAGCCGCCGAGGAACTGGCTTTTGGTGATTTATCGGTCGCCATGCACGTCCTTGCACCTGCTTTGTTAGCCTATCCGGTTATCCTCTATGGAACGGCTGAGCAGCGCGAATCCTTGCTGTCGCTATGTCTAGAAGACAAGATTGCTCCCTTAACATCGGCTTTGCTTGAACCCGGTATTTTCTTCGACCCCTACGAACTCAAAACCACAGCGACACATCAAGATGGCAAAGTGCATCTCAACGGTGAAAAAGCTTATGTCCCGTTAGCTGAAAATGCCCTGTGGATATTAGTCTATGTGCGTGATTCCGAGTCGGGCAAGGTCGATGCCTATCTGATTGAGAAGGGCACAATGGGCTTAAACATCCAAAAGCGTGAACAGTTGATGGGCTTGCGTGCCTTGCCAACCTATCGTGTCAGCTTCAACGATGTCGTGCTTGAATCGTCTGCTCGACTCGGTGGCGCAGTCGGAATTAATTACGAGGCACTCCTTAACCGCCAGCGAGTGGCCTTAGTAGCCCTCTCTGTTGGGGTGGCGCGAGCATCTTTCGAATTTGCGCGGGATTATGCCAAACAGCGGGTACAGTTCGGCAAACCGATTGCCCAAAATCAAGCCATCGCTTTTATGCTGGCGGATATGGCGATTGAGATTGACAGCACCCGCCTCATGGCTTGGGAAGCGGCCTACAAGATTGATAATGGTCAAGATGCCACCCGCGAAGCCTATTTGGCTAAGCAATATGCCGACAATATGGTGCTAAAGGTCACGGACAGCGGCGTACAAATACTGGGCGGATACGGTTTCATCCGTGAATATCCTGCCGAGCGCTGGCTGCGGAACGGACGCGGCTTCCCGACCTTTGATGGGTTAGCAATAGTGTAGGTTAGGTAGGGAAATCTGACATGAATTCTAAAATGCCCGAGACACAAGCTCCTTATTCAGCGGTTTTGGTTTTACTATTTGATTCCCTACCATTTATTAATCAAAGCACTCTACAGAAGGAAATTGATACACTTCAACATGGTTCTTCGCTAGGAATAGTCAGCTTAGATATGACTGTTAATGAAACCAATGGACTATTTGGAAATGTATATTTAGGTTCACACAATATCCAATTGGTTGGAATTGCCGCACCATATCCCGACTTGGGAAACATACTTCAGTCGGCCCATTTGAGACCAGATCAAAAACAGGTTCTGAGTGGACATCGTGCTCATGTTATTTGTTATTATCAGCAGTTGGATACGAGCGGTGTTGATCAATTTATTGCCCTCTATTCACTTGCATTTGCTCTGCGTAAATATAACTTGCGTGGCGTTGCAAATCCCTTAACATGGATGTGTCAGAGCGTCGATATGCTACCCAGCCTCCTAACTTCTGGTTTCTTAGAGAGTTTTAAGGAGTCTCCTGCGGCATCAATGATGCTGTGGTTAGGCTTTATAAGATTTCATAAATCTAACACTACTGTGTGGTTCGCTACAAAAGGTAGCCCGCTATTTGGCGTACCTGACTTTGCTTACCTCGGAAAAAGTTCTGAGAATGAAGCCGTTCTAGATATGTTTGGAGATGTTTTTACATACATCTACCGGAGTGGAGCAAAGCTGGGTGTAGGACATACCATGCAGCTTGGTGAAAACTCATATCTCCGCTTTAGTAATGTTACTGAGTATGCCGATTATTTAGGCGATAAAACGCTGGTTATCGAAAAGATTTCTGCGTCCAATATCAACAAACATCCTTAAAAGTTCGCCCTATAAGCACAAATTGAACCCGTAAATGGGTGAAAGAGGTTGCAAAAATGCCAATTAGCTTTGAAATACCAGAGTTCATCCAGCAGCAGGGGCAGATGGTCAAGTGGATGGCAGATACCACCATGCGGCCTTATGCGCGTGAGTTGGATGAAAATGAACACCAGCGTCCTAAAGAATTTATCGAGCAAATGTGGCCGATTCTGCGCGACCAACAAAAAGCGACGCTCGATAAACTGCAACGAACTGAAACTGCCGGCGAACAGGGCGAAAAGAAGCCCAAACGCGCCAGCACACGTATGTTGGGATTGATGGTACAAATTGAGATGCTCTCATGGGGTGATGCGGGTATTTACCTATGTATGCCCAGCCCCGGTTTAGGCGGCGCAGCTATCGAGTCGGTGGGAACAACCGAGCAGAAAATACGTCTGTTGACGCGCTTTGCTGAGGGCGATAAACCCGTTTGGGGCGCGATGGCAATCACTGAACCGGGAGCAGGTTCAGATAATTCGGCTATGTCTACCACAGCGGTGTTCGACGAAGAGACCAACGAATGGGTAATCAACGGCGAAAAGATTTTTATCACCAGTGGCAAACTTTCACTCGAAGAGTCGAACGGGCTCGTGATTGTCTGGGCGACTGTGAATAAAGCCGCCGGACGTGCTGGTATCAAATCCTTCGTGGTTGAAGCTGGAACACCGGGTGTGAGCATCGGAAAAGTGGAAATTAAGCACGGTATTCGTATCAGCGATACGGCAGTATTGGTGTTCAATAATGCCCGTATTCCAGCCGACAATATTCTGGGCAGCCCGGATGTGCAAGCCAGTAAAGACAGTCGATCTTTCCAAGGTGCGATGGCGACATTTGATGCCAGTCGTCCTTTGGTTGCGGCCAGTACGTTGGGTGTAGGCCGTGCTGCGCTGGAATTTCTGAAGGAAAAACTGGCTGAAAATGGTGTTGAAATTCCCTACGGACAGCCTTACCACAAACTCACGGCCATTCAACGCGATGTGATGGAAATGGAATCGCAGTTGCACGCCGCTTATTTGCTAACCTTGCGCTCAATCGCCATGATGGACGAAGGTTTGCATAACAGTCTTGAAGCCTCGATGGCGAAGGTCAAAGCCGGTAAAGTGGTTACGGAAGTGGCACAAAAAGCGGTCGCCTTACTCGGTTCGCTCGGTTACAGTCGGGAATGGTTGGTCGAAAAGTGGATGCGCGACGCAAAAATTGGTGACATCTACGAAGGAACGGGTCAGATTAACACGCTGGTGGTTGCCCGCCGTATTCTCGGTTACTCGCGGCATGAACTGGCTTAAATAGAAGGACTGAATAATGGGTGTGGTTGTTGATTGGACTGACGCTGAAAAGAAGATCATTCGTTATGAGTTTCCGGGGCAGTGGACATGGGACGATTTGTACGCTGCTATGAGTCAAGTGAACGAGATGATGGCAACTGTACCCTATAACGTCTATGTCGTGATTTCGTTTGAACGCAGTAAGGGGATTCCTCCCGGTGCGTTGACTCACTTACGTATCGGGACACTGAAAGCAGCGCCGAACTGGGGTGGTGGCGTATTCATTGGTATCAGCACTTTGCTAACCGCGCTCCTGCATACTTTTACACTCATTAACAAAAAACTCGGTGACCGATATGCCATCGCTAAGGATGATGACGAAGCGATGGCGATTATTCGTAAGTGGCGCGAAAAAGAATCGCCCATATCGACTTAGAGAAAATGCACTTATTGCCAATTGAAAGGGTAACTTAAAACATGGCCTATTCTATTCGTAAAGCGGCGGTTATCGGCTCCGGCACGATGGGCAGCGGGATTGCGACTCTGCTGGCAGCCGTTGGTGTGGATACAACGCTGATGGATATTGCGGCAAAGGACACGAATGCGGGGGATAAACCAGCTAAGCGCAATGCGATTGTTCTCGATAACTTGAAAAAGGCGCAGTCGTCTCGACCACCACAGGTGTTCGCCACTTCCGATATTGAAAAAATCCGCGTTGGCAATGTTGATGATAACCTCGATATGTTGAGCGACGCTGATTGGATTATTGAGGTGGTGGTCGAAAAGTTGGATGTGAAGCGCAGCTTAATGGCAAAGGTGTTGGAAGTCGCTCGACCCGATGCGATCATTACCAGCAATACGTCGGGCATTCCGATTCATTCGATTGCAGAAGGCTTGGGTGAAGGTTTCAGCCGACGCTTTATGGGAACACATTTCTTTAATCCCCCTCGCCACCTTCACTTAATGGAAGTTATCCCGTTACCGGAAACTGATCCCGAAGCCGTGAAGTATATGGTCGAGTTTGGGACGCGAGTGCTGGGTAAAGGTGTGGTCATTTGTAAGGATAAGCCCAATTTCATCGGCAACCGCTTCATGACGATGGCAGGAATGCAGGTCATGAACTACGTGCTGGATAATGGCTTCACGGTTGAAGAAGTCGATAGCTTAACCGGTCCCTTGATTGGACACCCTAAGACGGCGACGTTCCGGCTGAATGATCTAGTAGGGTTTGATATTGTCGTGCATGTGGCCGAAAACCTGTACGATGCAATCCCTGATGATCCGGCGCGTGAGGTTTTGCATCATCCGAAAACGGAAGCACTCAGCCACAAGATGGTTGAGAACAAATGGCTAGGTAACAAGACTGGCACCGGTTTTTATAAGATGGTGAAAGGTTCAAACGGCGAGAAAGAATTCTGGCCGTTGAACCTCGAAACCATGCAGCATGAAGCACCAAAGAGTGTGCGTTTTGAAAGTGTTGGTAAACATCGCAAAGTTGAAGTGCTGGGCGAACGAATTCGCCTGTTGATTAATGAGCCGGATCGTGCCGGACAATTCTTGTGGCATATGCATGCTTTCTATCTGGCTTATGCCTCCAATCGCGTGCCGGAAATTACCGATACATTGGTCAATGTCGATAACGCCCAAAAGTGGGGTTTTGCCCATGACATGGGGCCGTTCGAAATCTGGGATGCAATTGGCATAGCCGACAGCATTCCCAAGTTTGAGGCGGCAGGTTATCCCGTAGCCGATTGGGTCAAACAGATGGTGGCGAATGGCAATGCGACCTTCTATCAACGGGATGAGAAGGGGCAAGCGGTTGGTTATTACAGCCCACAGGAAGCGAAATATTTACCACTGGAAACGGATAAACGTGAGATCAAAGTTGCGACCCTGAAAGCCAATAAGAAGGAAGTCGCCAAGAACGGCAGCGCTAGCGTCATTGATATGGGTGATGGTGTGGCGTTGTTCGAGTTTCACAGCCAAGCCTACACAATTGACGCTGATTTGGTGGAGATGGGCTACAAAGCGCTTGACCTACTCAAGACTGATTTTGATGCATTGGTGGTCGGACATGATGGCGAACGTTTCTGCATCGGCGCGAACGTGTTTATGGTGGTGATGGCCGTCCAAAGTGGTTTGTTGGATCAACTAGGTGAGTCGATTAAGACGGTCCAAGATTTGGGCATGGCGATGCGTTATCACAGTAAGCCCGTGGTGACGGCACCCTTCAATATGGCGCTGGGTGGTGGTGCTGAACTGCTGATGTCCGGCACAAAAGTGGTCGCATACGGCGAGTTGTACACGGGTTTAGTCGAACTCGGCGTAGGGCTGATCCCCGCAGGTGGTGGTTGTAAGGAATTACTGCGGCGGGTCGTCAGTCCAGTAATGGCATCGCATCCGAACGCCGATGCGCTGCCTCATCTGCAAAAGGTGTTTGAGCAGGTTGCGACAGCCAAGGTCAGTACCAGCGCGAAAGAAGCGCGTGATATGGGTTTCTTGACCGCTGATGACAAGATTGTGATGAACCGGTCGCATCTGTTGGGCGAGGCCAAGAAGACGGCACTCCAACTGGCAGATGGCTATACGCCTCGTCAACCTGAAAAAGTATGGGCGGCAGGACGTGATGCTCATGCGGCACTTTTGCTGGGAATCGAAGGTTTCCGCGAGGGAGGATACGCGACGGATTACGATGCGTTTATCAGTAAGAAGTTGGCTTACGTGCTGACAGGTGGCGCATTGAGTGAACCGCAGTGGGTAAGCGAACAGTACATTCTTGATCTGGAACGCGAGGCGTTCCTGAGTTTAGTGACGCAAGAAAAGACGATGGAACGCATCAGCCATATGCTCCAGTTCAATAAGCCGTTGAGGAATTAGGAATAATTAGACTTGGGTAGAAAGCGTTAGATTCATGGAGTGGCATGAGTTTCTGACTGGAATTACCCCTAATTTAAGATTCCTGCCTCCTGTAGATATGGAAGCGCTTGAACGGGCAGAGGCAAGGCTGAATATTACTCTCCCAATAGACTTGCGCTCACTTCTGCAAGAATCGAATGGACTGTATGAAACATCTGTTGAAGTATGGCCTCTGAAGGTGATCTGGTCGATTGAGGAAATTGAAAGCGAGAACTTAGCTATCCGTTCGGATCCAACGCGCGCTAATATTTATATGTCGTTTGAAAGTTTACTGTTTTTTGCCGGGGCGGGAGTGGATGGGATTATGTTTGCCTATCCAATCACGGCAACTGGACATGTTGTAGACCAGCGGATAATCGTTTGGTATCCGATTGAAGATAGTCGTCCAGTCCTTGCTTTCTCCTTAAAAGATTATCTCAAGCGTTGGCTGACTAGCGAATTAAAAATCTAGAGTTCAACCTCGTCGAGTTTTGGTAATTAGATTAAGGACAAACAGCATGCGTGAAGCAGTGATCGTGGCAGTGAGCCGGACAGCAATTGGAAAGTCGAAAAAAGGCGTTACGCGCAATACACGCTCGGATGAAATGGCCGCAGCCGTAATTATGGATCTGATGCGACAGACAGGCGGCAAGCTCGATCCGAATGAGATTGATGATGTGATTATCGGTTGTGCGATGCCGGAAGGTTCACAAGGCTTGAATTTCGCACGGGTGATTTCCTTGCGGGCTGGACTGCCAGTCGAAATTCCCGGTCAAACTGTGAATCGTTTTTGCTCAAGTGGGTTACAGAGTATCGCGATGGCAGCCGAGAGCATCATCGCCAATGGGGCGGATATAATTATCGCGGGTGGGGCGGAAACGATGTCTCTTGTTCCGATGACCGGTTTCCAGATTAGCCCGAATCCGTATATGGCGGAGAATGATCCCTATGTCTATATGAATATGGGGCACACGGCAGAACGGGTAGCGGATGAGTTCAATGTGAGCCGAGTGGATATGGATCGGTTCGCGTATGAGAGCCACCAGAAGGCGGCGTGGGCAACTGACGCAGGATTGTTCGCGCAGGAGATTGTTCCGTTTATGGTGGAGGATACTTTTATCGGCGAGGACGGGAAGGCACAAACGGCTACCTTGAAACTCGACCAAGATGAACATCTGCGACGCGAGACAACCGTAGATGGGCTGGCAAAACTCAAGCCTGTTTTCCGTCAAGGCGGGCGGGTGACGGCTGGCAACAGCAGCCCGTTGAGTGATGGGGCAGCAGGGGTGATTATCATGGAGGCGGGGAAGGCGGCGCAGTTGGGTCTGACTCCTCTGGCGCGGTTCGTCGGTTTTAATGTGGCGGGTGTACGTCCCGAAATTATGGGTGTGGGGCCGATTAACGCGGTGCCGAAAGTGCTTAAGCGGACGGGTATGAATCTTGACGATATTGATTTGATCGAACTGAACGAGGCCTTCGCAGCGCAAGCTATTCCGGTGATTCGCACCTTGGAGATGAACCCAGAGAAGGTTAATGTTAACGGCGGAGCGATTGCGCTGGGACACCCATTGGGATGCACGGGGGCTAAGCTGACGGTGCAGATTATCCACGAGATGAAGCGCCGGAACAGCAAATTTGGTATGGTGACCATGTGCATCGGGGGAGGCATGGGTGCAGCCGGGATTTTCGAGAACGTCAACTAGGGTATGACGTTTAGTCGTTAGATTTATAGGGGAGAGTATTCAAACGGATACTCTCCTTTTATTTCGGGAGGAACAATTATGGACTCGGTGGTGATTGTGAGCGGCGGGATGGACAGTGTGACTTTGCTCCAGTTTTTGGTGAAGCGGGAGAAGCGCGATCCGGCGGTGATGACCTTCCAATATGGGCAGAAGCACAGCCGTGAGATTGATTGCGCGAAGGCTCAGGTGGCGTTACTGGGAATTAAGGCGCATATGGTGGTTGATTTGCGGGCGACACAGGCGATTTTTGGAACTTCAGCGCTGGTGAGCGAGGATATTTCTATCCCCAATATACAGGATGTTGTGGGGGATAATCAACCGGCGACCTACGTGCCAAACCGGAATATGTTGTTTCTGGCCTATGCGGTAGCCTACGCGGAGAGTTTAAAGGTTAACCGTGTTTTCTACGGGGCACAGGCGCATGACTTGTATGGTTATTGGGATACAACACCGGAATTTTTGGCACGGCTGAATGATGTTTATTCCTTGAACCGGAAAGATGCGGTGAGGATTGAAGCGCCTTTCGTCCAATATTCGAAGGCAGATGTGCTGCGAACGGGTGTGAGTTTAGAGGTGGATTATGCCCAAACGTGGTCGTGTTATGCGGGGCAGGATAAGGCATGTGGGAAATGCCCGACGTGTGCGGAACGGTTGAAAGCATTTGAAGAAGTTGGGCTGGTTGATCCGATTTCGTATGCTGTTTCGTAAATTGCACAAATTGCATTTTGTGCATATTTCCCGCCGAAATGGCAGGCGGGAATGAGGGAGCAAACCGCCGAATTGACACTTTTGCATGGCGGCTAGTTCGGCTGTTGCCGCCAGTGCAGCGGTTAGCTCGGCTAAATCCGCCGCTGCATTTTTGGGGTTGCCATCACAGCGGATTTACGGGAGGCAGCCACCGAAAATGCAAATGCCTTATATTCTTCACTTTCACTGGTGAAGCTTGGTGTGGTTTGTGAAGTTTTCGGTCGAATGATGCTGTTAATGCTGTTGTTGCCGTTGAGAAAATGTTTTTGTGTGTAGCAGAGGGCAATGTGTTGAATAGGGGAATGGATGTTATTAAATGCTACTTGTGACGATCTTTATATAGCTAATTTCCATAATCTATGATAGAACATTTGTGTTGTTTGGTCAAGCGAATTGTGTTCGAGTTTCCAAACCTTTGTAGAAATTATTATCGGGATGCGGAGAGCCATATTCGGATTGGAAAATAATGATACCTAATCGCAGTGATGAAGCGTTGATTGAAGGTGTACTGACAAAGCTGCCGTCGCGCTACAAAAAAGCTGTCGCCATTCAAAAGGTGCAGCAAGGTTTTTCAGGAGCATCTGTTTACAGAATTGATTTTCCTGACGAAAAAGGATTTCTCAAGATTGCGACGACTACGCTCAACCCTGTTATTGTCGACCGTGCGCTGAGGGAGGTGAATTTTTATCGGGATCTTGCCGCCAAGGTGCCTTTGCTTGTGCCACATATGCTGGCAACGCATGAGGATACCGATACTATCGCGCTGCTCATCAAAGCCTATACACCCTCACAGTCGCCAAGCATTTGGACAATTTCTGATTACCTCGAAGCCGCACGACAGCTTGGTCAATTTCATGCCGCCTATTGGGGAAAGACCGAGCTGCTATCGGCATTTAGCTGGTTGAAGTGGTATCAAAGTGATGATTACACTGTGGACATAGTGGATGCTCAAGTTGCTTGGCAAGCGTTGTTTAACCAGCCGAGGCTTGGACATGTGTTGAACGAGAAGACTATCGACTTCATTCACCGGCTGCTGGCGCACCCTGAGGCCATGCGGCACTTTCGACAGTTACTCCCGCTAACGCTGTGTCACGGTGACTGCACGACTTACAATGTGCTGCGTGATCGTGAGGGACAGTTTATATGGACGGATTGGCAAGAAGTTCGCCTGTCTTACGGGCCTGAAGATTTGGCCTTTTTTATTCATCGTGCTTCGGCTGATGGTGCCGACGTAGCGCGTGATGAGATGATCAATCAGTACTGCTTGTCGTTGCAACAACACACGGGGCAGATGATCCAAGTGCCAGTCATGCAGCGCGTGATGGATGCTTCCGATTTGTGGGTGTGCGTGGTGCATTGGCCCTTTTATATCAAAGATGCTTCGGACGCGTTTATCGCTGAGTTGATTGAGAAAATTCATGGGTTGGTGTCAAAATTGGACTTGGTGATTTGAAGCCGCAAATACGTAATAGATATCCCTAAAAGTGAATGGTTTATAACGATATGGACAAGAGTAGGATATATCCGTTCACAAGACCAAATTAAGGTAGCAAATGGATATTCAATCCGACTTTAACAATTCACTTGAAGTTATTGAATCGGCATATGGAAATGGTGGTTTCGCGGTTGATATTGTGGCTTATAAACGGCTGACGGGTGGACAAGACATTGCGACTGCCCAAGCGCTGTTTATGGCGAACCAAGCTGGCATCCAATTAAAGCATGTCCGCATCCGACTGCATAACGCGTCCGCAACACTCGAATCGGGCGCGTTATATTTTATGAAGGGTAACATCAAGATTGATGCGAAAGCGGGTGGCTCTGGTGGATGGAGTGGCATTGCCAAGGGACTTGCATCCAAGGTGCTGGCGAACGAGACGTTTTTTCGTCCGCTTTATTCTGGCACCGGAGAAATTTATCTCGAACCGTCGTTTAGCCACTTTATCACGGTGAAACTGAAAGAGAAACAAGCGCTGATTGTGGAGAAGGGGATGTTCTTTTGTTCGGAAGGCAGCGTGAGTGTATCGGTTGAACTGAACAAAAATATTTCGGCAGGCGCTTTGGGCGGTGAGGGATGGTTCCAAACCAAGGTTATCGGCCCCGGTGTGTGCGTGCTGGCATCGCCTGTTCCTTCCAGCGAAATCCTGTGTTATGAACTCGCCAATGAAACATTGCAGGTGGACGGCAACTTCGCCCTGATGCGAACGGAGGGTGTTCACTTCAGCGTCAAGAAATCGACACGCAGCCTTCTAGGTACAGTGGCTTCGGGAGAAGGATTGCTGCAAACATTTGAAGGTTCAGGGTTGGTTTGGATCGCGCCAACGCAGAGTGTGTATTCACAAATCGCTTCCCTCAATAAGAACAGCGATTTAGCGGATCATCAGGGCGGCTCAAACACGGCGACCTCATTTATGGTTAAATAGGGTTGTATCTCTGAATAAAAAAGAGATGACAATACAGAGTTCCATTTATGCATGTGGGGGCGCGATATGAAACTCGAAATTAACCAGACGATTGTGGCGGAAGAGGCGACCGCAGAGAACATCAAAGATGCGCTGCGGGTATTAAGCCCGGAAGATGAGGCGTTCATTACGTTGTGGGAAAGCGAAGGTGTTTTCCTGCAAGCGGCGGGTACTCCGCGAACGGGTTATGTCATGAGTTATCACAATGCCGAGACGGGCGAGGAACTGACCAGCAAAAATCAAGCATTGAAGCCGATGGCGGTGATGAAAGCCTTTACTGCTTATGCGCGAGGCAATTGGGATTGGCGCAACACCATTGGTTGGGAGCCGACAGGGGAATATGCGACACGGACAATTAGTACAGGGGCAGCACTGCGACGCGGCCTTCCGATTTATGTGGCGTTATTATTTTTTGTTGTGGCGATTGTGCCGCTGGTGATGGGGACGAAGGCAGTCGTGGATCAGGTGGTATTC
>JACDGI010000983.1 GCA_013821665.1 Anaerolineae bacterium | reverse complement strand
ATTCATCAACCGGAAAGTCTGAAGGCGGCGCTCGAAGGGCAGCAGTTCGATGTGGTGGTGGATTGGATCGCGTTTAAGCCGGAAGACATCGAGCGGGATTTAGCGCTATTTCGGGGGAAGGTCAAGCAGTTTATTTTTATCAGCTCAGCCTCGGCTTACCAGAAACCTTCGAGCTATTACATCATCGACGAATCCACGCCACTTTATAACCCTTATTGGCAGTATTCGCGGGATAAAATCGCTTGCGAGGAAAGATTGAATGAGGCGTATCGACAGGACGGTTTTCCGGTCACGATTGTGCGGCCTTCGCTAACTTACGACTTCAATTTTCCAATCGCGATTGGCGGTTGGGGCTGTTATACGCTGGCTGACCGCATGAAAAAGGGACAGCCGATTATCGTTCACGGTGATGGTTCGTCGCTGTGGGTGGTGACCCATGCGGAGGATTTTGGTCGCGGCTTCTTGGGGCTGCTCGGTCATACACAGGCAATCGGCCACGCTTTTCACATTACCTCGGATGAAGTGCTGACGTGGAACCAAATCTACGAGACGATTGCTGATGGGCTAGGTGTTAAAGCCAATATGGTGCATATCGCATCGGATTTTATCGCGAATGTCACGCCCGATATGGGGCCGGGTTTGATCGGCGATAAAGCGTGCAGTGCCATTTTTGATAACAGTAAAATTAAGGCGTTTGTGCCGGAATACAAAGCAGTGATTCCGTTCCGTGAGGGGATTCGTCGGACGCTGGCATGGTTTGATGCTGACGAAAAACGGCGCTGGGTGAACGAGGCGGTTAATCAGGAGATGGATCGGATTCTGGCAGCTTACACGCGAAGTTAGTCCTGACGGAAGGCAGAATTATAGGCGAGGTCGAGGGCGGCTTTACGCAGCCAGCGATAGAATGCCCAGATGGTGACGACGATGAGACCCATTAGGGGGACAAAGCACAGGGCAAGTCCCACGCCGCCCATCGACTGATTGGTGAAGGCTTGATATACGACGTACAAGTTGACGATCAGAAAAAGTTGAGCGAGATGCACAATTGTGATGACCGTAAACCCCATTAACAAGGCCATCGGCACACTGCGAATACGCGTGGCGATGCTGATGTGGAAGGCGACAATCAGCCGGACGCGGATAATTGGTTCCACGATGAAGACGATACCGACAAAAAATATGATGCCTGATAAGCCTAAGAAGGTGGGATCTAAGAGCATCTGCCAGATGAAGGTGGATTTCTGGGCGAAGGGGTGAATGATGGCGTAAAAGTTATTGAGGGCATATAAGGCCACCACGGCGATGCGTAGGCCGATTTCGACGGTGGTAAACGGCCAGAGGCGTATCTGGGCGACGGCATCATGCGACATGAGGATGGCGCTGTTGAACTGTGGGGTGAGGCGTAGGGCATCCCAATAGGCCAAGTTGAACTGGGTTTGGAAGTCTCCCATAATGCGCGGCAGGGAATAGAAACTGGACAGCGCCATCGTGACGACTACGGCGAAGATGGTGAGGTCGATCAGGCGGTATTCGAATTCCGGCGGCACCGCATCAAAGTTCAGGTTGAGGCGTTCGATGAACCACCACAGCAGGATAATGAACGGTAGACCTATCAGTACCAGTTGGGTGTAGCGACGCAGGCTTGCCTCGGTGTTGAGCCAGCGTAAGTGATGCCACTTTTGCCGGAAAAGCTGGCTTTTGGTATCGACCTCGCTGTAAGGGAGCATGAGATCCGGCAGCATAAATCACCCGGATTTTTACCACTAAGGCACAAAGATAACCAAGATCAAGACAGAATTTTTAACCGCAGAGACGCAGAGAATAATGAGAGAATTCGGTTCATTTTTACACCACGTTGAACTCTTTAATCAATTGACCTTCGGCAAAACGTTCGGCGCGGAGTGATGTGATGTCGATGGTGTGGGCGGTGCCATCCAGAATTTGTTCACTGACGAGCAAGCCTGCAATCGGGCCGTGCATGAAACCGTGTCCACTAAAACCGGTGACGGCATAAAAGCCGTGTACGGCAGCAATTGGGCCAATGATAGGATGGGCATCCGGCGTGACTTCGTAGAGACCAGCCCATTCGGTGAGGCGGCCAGCCGTTTCCATGATGGGCAAGCGTTCCATTGCTTTGTCCATATGCTGCATCGTCCACTCGGTATCGACGGTTTGTTCGAAGGTCGGCGGCTCACCCACAACGCTCATTCCTGTGAGTAAGCCTGCGCCTTCGCGGTGGAAGTAGAGGCGTTGGGCGAAGTCGATGATGAAGGGGAAGTCGGCTGGAATGGTGGGCATGGGTGTGGTGACGAGAATCTGCTGACGTTCGGGATGGACGGGTAAATCCACGCCAACCATCGCCGC
>JACDGI010000982.1 GCA_013821665.1 Anaerolineae bacterium | reverse complement strand
ATCTGTTTTTAACCACGCGAATTATCGTAGGGATGAGGCCTGCCTCATCCGCCGCCGATTTACCACTCTAATTTGTAAAACGTCATTAGATGGTTGCCTTTTAAACTTAAACCACCACATGTGATAGGAATCAAAAACGCACCAGTTAGGTGCGCTCTCTTCATTCTTCACTGAATGGGCTACTTATACGGCGCCGTCGACCTGTTCCAGCATCACGCGAACCTTAGCCACCAGATCATGGTGCAAAATGGGCTTCGGCAGATAATCATTCGCGCCCGCCTCAATCCCGCGCATAATGCTTTCTGCATCCCCTCTTGCCGACAGGATCAGGACTGGCGTGTTTTGCGTATCCGCTCGCTCCCGCACCACACGACACAGTTCAATGCCATCCATACCCGGCATCATCACATCGAGTATGATCATGTCCGGTGTATTTTGGTCCAGCACGCCGAGTGCGGAGCGCGCATCCTTAGCCTTCAGGACACCGAAACCGCCGCGCTCAAGCATGATGCCAATCAGCGTCAGCGCACCGATTTCATCGTCCACGACCAGAATATGCTTCTTCATGCAATCCTCCGAGGCGTTCGAGTTTTCAAAATTCTCGTGAATGAGTAATCAAGTAAATAATTAATTTACCGTAGTTGAGACGACCCAACTATATTTTCATTGTAACACTACGTTTAAAGATGGCGCAATAACTTTGTATTGAGCTTTTCGCTTAATACTGATTCTTCACATTTAACTCAGGTTTTCAATCCCAATTCACCAACAATGTTATATACATACCAATAACTTATTTGTATACACATGTTTATTTTCAACCTGTTTATGATTCTAACATGCTATCACGTTCCAAACAAGCAATTTAACCTACAATAGCATTAATTGGTCGAAAGCTTATAGTACAATGGCCTCTGCAACTTACTCTATATAGTAAGCGTATATTGATCTTGGGAAGAATAAGGCTTTCTTCTCTAAGGAGGCACTATGAATTCAAACGCTGCGATCAGCGTTGTTGAAATTAGTAAGAGCTACGGCAGTTTTTGGGCAGTCGATAATCTCTCGTTTGAAGTCTATCGCGGTGAAATCTTTGCCATGCTTGGGCCGAATGGTGCCGGTAAATCCACCACCATGCGTATGATTTTGGATATTTTGAAGCCGGACACAGGCAAGATTGCTGTGCTGGGTGGGCCATTGACTGAAGCCACCAAAGATCATATTGGTTATTTGCCGGAAGAACGCGGTTTGTACCGTAACGTTAAAGTCGTCGAGATGATGGTTTATCTCGGCACGCTAAAAGGGCTTTCGAGTACCGAAGCTCAAAAACGAAGTATGGCCTTACTCGACCGTTTAGGCATGGCGGATCAGGCCAAGAAGAAAATCAGTGAACTCAGCAAAGGGATGCAGCAGAAAATCCAATTTGCGGTGACTGTCCTTCATGAACCTGACTTAATCATCGTTGATGAGCCATTCTCCGGTCTTGATCCTGTGAATTCGCTTGTGCTTAAAGACCTCCTCTTTAGCTTCAAAGAACGGGGTGGCACAGTCGTCATGAGCACCCATCAGATGTCGCAGGTCGAAGAAATGTGTGATCGCCTATTGATGATTAGTCATGGTCAACAAAAGCTTTACGGGGCTGTCGAAGATATTCGCCAGCAGTATGCCCTTCATGCAATTATTGTCGAAGGACAGGGCAATTGGGCTGCTTTGCCCGGTGTCGAGAGTATCGAACCCATTCAAAATGGGCGTAAAGCTACCTTGCTGCATCTCGCGCCACAGACCACCACCGACAGTGTCCTTGCTGCCATTGCTGCTGCCCCTGATACGCACATCGAACGCTTTGAAATGGCAGTCCCTAGCCTCAACGATATTTTTATCCGTGTGGCCGAGGAAACATCAACATGAAAAAGATGTGGCTCGTTGCTCGCCGCGAATACTTGTATAACCTCAAACGGCCATCATTTCTGTTTGCAGTATTTGGCGTGCCTGTTTTTACCTTTGTGGTATGGGCAGTCGTCTTTCTGGTGATGACCAATAGTGAAAATACCGTCGGCAAAGACAGTAAATTTGGTTATGTCGATCATGCTGGCGTGCTGGATAATCCGGTTCCACTCAAAGACAAATCAGATGAATTTGTCGCGTTTGCAAATGAGGAAATGGCTCGCGCTGCTTTAGATGCTAAAGCAGTCAGTGTTTATTTTGTCGTCCCCAAAGACTATCTCAGCACCGGTGACGTTCAGAGTTATAGTTATGACAGCGTTTCAGACACTTTGAAAGACGACTTGGCCGCTTTTCTCTTAGCCAATCTCAGTCGTGGATTGGAAAACAAGTTCCCCTTGGAACGTATTCAAAATCCTGTGACCC
>JACDGI010000194.1 GCA_013821665.1 Anaerolineae bacterium | reverse complement strand
ATATCGGTGAAAGCAGTGGCTTAGGCGTTGGACTAACGATGACCCACGCAGCCAACGAAGCGCACGGCGGAACCATTAGAGTGGATAGTGAGATAGGCCAAGGCACAACCGTCACCATCTGGCTTCCGGTCTAAGACGGTGTTAAGTAATCGGCACATTTGCGTATGTCGGGTAATGCTGATTGATGAACCAATTAATGACCGACGAAAGTTAGGAAACTCGAACCCAAATCGCTTGACTGGATAGATTTTTTGTTCTAAAATGAAATCTGATTGTGGTCAAGTGACTCTTTTGTACTTGGAGAGTCTCCGATTCAGGGGTGCGAATTTTGACCTTGTTTTCGGATTTGAACTGTAAACTGTTGACTATCAACGAACAACTTCTTTATGGCAAACTTGGCGGCGACAGCCCCTTTCGCCAAAATTGCCAACTTCGCCATAAAATCGCACCGATTTCTCCCGTATCGCACAGTCTCCAAACGGAATTCGAAGATGAAATTGCCAACTTTCGCCAAAAAAATTGCCAATTTTGCCAAACGATCCATCCGACATCTGTGAAAATGAAGAATGTGAAGAATTTTGTGTAATAAGCTGATGACTGGAGACTGATGTGGAATCTCGAAAGTCACTAGAAAATGAACTGCCACCTTGGGCTTGGCTCCCTCCCTCGTTTACGGGGGAGGGTTGGGGTAGGGGTTTCTCAGTTCTTTCGAGACTCTACATGAGTTACCGATCTTTCAACCGCCGCACGAACTTTAAGCCCGACCAGCGCTCGTCAACTGCGATCACTTTCACATCCACCAGCCCGTTCGCCAAACCAAACTCGCGGATAAAATTCTCGTCCAAATCCGTCACCATCTTCGCCGCCTTTTTAGGCCATGACACCCACATCATTCCAGCAGTCACTAAATGGTCACGCAAAACAGGAAAATCACGCTCATAAGCCGCACGTTCGGTCACAAAATATTGGATGAGATCGAACAGGCCATCCAGTTTATCGACAAGCTCAACGCCGTCCGGTAATACGCCCAAAGTCGCGTTATAACCCTCCGGCGCATTCATAATAAGGATACGCTGACCCGCTTTGATACCCATCTTGCTTGCTAATGGTTTACCCGAATAGCCGCTGGTCAATTGGCTTTCCCCCATCCCGCTAGCGCCTTCAGTCTGGAACGAACGCCACCCTCAGCAATCGGACTGTCCTCGGCTGTTGACCGAGCATGTGCGCTGGTAATGAGCGCCACCGCCACCACGATCACCAGTGCCGCCAACAGTTCACGGGCGTTCAGCGTTTCACCTGCCACCGCACCGATCAGCAAAGCCACCACCGGATTCACATAAGCGTAGGTGCTTACACGGTTAGGCGACTCGACACTCAGCAGCCACATATAACAACTAAAGGCAATCACCGACGAACCGATGATCAGATAGCCCACTGAAAGAGCCGATTTCATGGAAACTGCCGCGATAACAAAATGGCTAGGTTCACCCGAAAGTGTACTCGCGATCAAAAACATAATCCCACTGCAAAACACGTTCATGCCGGAAGCCAAAGCTGATGATTCGGGTTTATCCACCCGCCGCGAAAGCAGTGATCCGACTGCCCAAAAGATAGCTGAGCCTAGCACCAACAGCCCACCTACAAGGTTAATCCCGCCGCTGTCTGAGCCGAACATCAGCACCACACCCGCGAAGCCCAACACCAAACCCACCAATGACCGTCCCGTAGGCCGCTTTTCACCCTGCCACAGCCAACCCAGCACTGCCATCCATAGGGGTAAGGTAGCATACAAGGTCGCCGCCAAACCGGATGGAACCGTTTCTTCACCTTTAACCAGTGTGCTGTTGGCCGCGAAGAACATCAAGAAGCCCAAAATCGCTGCCGAACGCCACTGCGCCCATGTTGGTTTTTTCGCTCCCGTCTGCCATGCCACCGCCATCAAAATGATGCCTGCACAGATGAAACGGATACAGGAAATCATCAGAGGTGGGATGGTTTCCAGCGAGAAGCGGATTGCGAGGAAACTGCCACCCCACAGAAAATAAATCGCGATGAACGAAATAACCACACGCCATACAGGCGCATTGGGGCGGGTGACAGCCATGAATGCAAGTTCCTTAAACCTTAAAACAACATTTCAGATTGTAACAGACCTCCTCATTTCCATCGTTAAGGAATGAGTCCAATTGCCGGTGAAACAACAATTTAACGGATCATGTTTTCTGTTGGAATACCAACGACTTTGAAAACAAGAAACCATACAATCAGGCTTATAACAAGAAAGGTTATGAAATAGATAACTGGCCGCGTTTTTCTACTCTTAAGTACCTGTTGCCGAACCATAATCAGGGTGGAAAGGAATGCAATTAGAAGTATCGGGATAATACAATTACTTAGACTAATAGTATTATTCATTTCCCTTTCCTGTAACTATCACATTTACGTCTCACTAACCGGCACGATCACGGCGGCTTCTGCCGGACGGGAGCCTCTATAAGTGGTGATGATGACCACCGAAGCAATGATAATCGCGGCTGCGATGATCGTCCGAATAGTCAACGGTTCACCTCGAAATAACCATCCGAGGAACACTGCTACCACAGGATTGACATAGGCATAAGTCGCCGCACGGGCCGGTGGCGCATGGTTAATCAGATAGGTGTAAGCCGTGTACGCCACTAAAGCCCCGAACACGATCAGATAAATCACCGCTACAACCGAGGTCAATGAGATTTTGGCGATGTCCAGCCGCCCCCACTCGCCGGTAGCTGTACCCGCGAGCAGTAGAAGCGCGCCACCGCATAACATCTCCATCGCGGTCGTTTGTAAGGTACTGGATGAAAGGGTTGCATGTCGGGCATAAAATGTCCCAATGGCCCAACAAACGGTGGCGATCAAAAGCGAACCAATGCCCAACAAATCAATCGGTTTATTCGTATCATCACCACCAACCACTAACAGCCCAATCCCTGCTAATCCCACTAGCAAGCCGACAATCACCGGCAGAGTTGGACGCGAACCGCCGGGACGCAGCCAGTCGATCAACACGATCCACAGTGGCACAATCGCCACCAATAATGAAGCGATACCCGATGGAACTTTCTGTTCCGCCCATACCACACCGCCGTTACCAGCCAACAACAACAGCGCCCCGATAATCAGTGCTGAACGCCAATGGATGCGTTTGGGGGTCGGTGTGCCACGCACTGCCATAGCCGTATACAGTATCGCTCCGGCGATCAGGAAGCGCACACCGGCCATCAAAAACGGTGGCATGGTATCGACAGCAAAACGAATCGCGAGGTAGGTTGATCCCCAAATGATGTAAACCGCAGCGAAGGCCCCGATCAAACGCCAATCGCGAACAGGGGCTTTATCAATGGTCAGTGATGTCACATAGTCTCCGAATAATAACGAACCGAACAAAAAGTGGTTAATAACGATCCATCCGCTGATTGTAGATAGTGGTCAAGTAGTATGTGATGAGTTAGGAGGGCGGAACATGTTCCGCCCCTACATTGAGGTATTTTTAAAATTGAATAACACTTACTTTGCAACCACTATCTGATTGTAGATGGAAATTACTTTCCAAAAATATCCGTTTATTGCCATGAACTCCAAACACTTCGTTGGGTTATCTATTCAGCGCCTTTCACAGGACAACATCTTGCCGATATAAAGGAAAACGGAATTGCACGGAATGGTCACAGACCATTCCCTACAGGAAGAAAGCAACATGATTTTTAAAAGTGTCGTCTCTTGAAAAGGCATAAGCACTTTAAGCCACTCTCATTTTTGCCTGAGCAATTCCTGAGCGCAGGCACAAAAACAAATATCATTATGATAGAGTAAAAACATTATTTCTTAAGGAGGTTAGCAACATGGCCCAAAACCATAAAAGTGAGACCAACCGTCTGCTCGGTTATCCCGATGATGCTCGCTTGCTCATCATCAACGCCGACGATTTTGGGATGTGCCACGCCATTAACGAGGCCATTTTAAAAAGCCTCAAGGAAGGCATCGTCCAATCCACCAGCTTGATGACTCCCTGTCCGTGGGCGCTCAACGCCATGCAAATCCTCAAAGATAATCCCGATATTCCTTTCGCCGTACACCTGACAACCATCAGTGAAGCGCACAATTATCGCTGGTCGCCTCTCAATTCTAAGGAAAAAGTTCCCTCACTGGTGGATGAAAACGGCTACTGCCCAGCTTACCCCCGTATGGCTGATTTCATGGCAAATGTAAACCTCGATGAATTGGAAATGGAATTCCGCGCACAGATCGAGTTCATCCTCAAGGCCGGGCTGAAGCCAACCCACCTCGATTGGCATTGCTTAAAAGGCGACCATCTTGAGCCGATATTCGATCTCATGTTGCAGTTGGCAAAAGAGTACAGACTTGCCCAACGCGTTCCCCGTGAACCGCTTATTGGACAAGTGCAGTCCCAAGGTTTGCCCGCTAATGAGCATCCTTTGATGGATAGCTACGGCCTCACCGTAGAGGGCAAACTCGCTCAATATGCCCAAATGCTGCGTGATTTGCCTGTTGGCCTAACGGAGTGGGCAGTACATCCCGGCTACGGCACTAGCGAACTCCAAGCTATCGAACCACAAAGCTGGCAGGTGCGCCAAACCGATTTTGAGTTTGTGACCTCGCCGGAAGCCCGTGAGATCATCCAGAAAGAGGGCATCATCCTGCTGAGTTACAAACCGATTCAGGAATTCTGGAACCAGCATTAACGGCTATTTGAGCTTGGCAATAGATTTTAGAAATGGCGGAGAAAGGACCCCTACCCTAACCCTCCCCCGTGTACAGGGGAGGGAACCAATGCAAGGATTGGTAATCCGTATTTAAAAGTTAAATTGCATTATCGCGTCTGGCAATAAAGGGACACAACCGAAGTCGTGTCCTTTTTTGTTGTCTATCGAGGTTCTGCCTTACAGCGGCTCGACCCAATACTGTCCGCTACCACCTTCGGGTGTCCAACCGACGACACCGTTGTAGTTGACCTGATACCAGTACAAGCCGCTGGCGCAGGTCGGGTTGCTCAAGACGGCGAAGATACTCCCCGGTGGGATTTGACCGATGAGGGCGGCGTTGCTATCCGGTTGGGTTCGGATATTGTTGGGCAAGCCGGGTGTCACACGACCATAACGTCCCGCGACCAAACGGGGTGCGGGTGCCGTCGAGCAGTTGAGCGAAACCACTGGCGTAGGTGTAAGCACGACCACACCACCATTGCTTATCGGCACACCTGAAGCATTGAAAGCCGTCACAAAACGGGCGTTGACCCAACCGATGATACCGTTGACATTGATCTGCCACCATGTCGTATTAGAGTTGCGACCCACAATGTTATACGTTTCCAGACGGTTGATCTTGGTCAAAATCGCGCCGTTAATCGGGTCGGGGGTGGCACGAACATTGAGCTTATAAGCGCCAGTCACAGTGACATAAGCACCGGTGATGACAGGCGGAACGGGCGGAGCAGTCGGAACAGCGGTTGCGACACCGCCACCTGCACCCAACAGGGCGAAGTTAAAGTTCATGAAAGCAACGCCGGTCGCTTCGTAGTACTCGATTAAGAAGGTGTGCTGTCCCGGATTTAAGGGGACGGTCACATTGTAAGTTTGGGCAACGGCTGAATGCCATTCATTCAAGTAGTAGATGTTATCAACAGCCACACGCACACCATCATCGGCTTTGACGGTCATCTGGTAAGTGCCACCGGCCATTGTTTGGACACTTGTCCAACGGGCCGAGAAATTATCCGATGGGATACTGGCCGTTGGTGAACCATAACCCCAGTCGTGGGTCGGGTTGGGTTCGCTCTGGATCAGCGTGGGCGAACCGAACAAACTTGGATTGGCGAAATATTGGGCTGTCCACGGGCCGCTGACCGGAACCGGATTGGAATTGTTCAAGGGCGGGAAGTTCGGGCCGCTGGGATTGTTCGCCAGATTAGCCCACGTCACAAAGACATAGGCGTTGCCAGCTTGTTCGGCATAATCCACCTGAATATGATGTACGCCTTGCGCCATCTGAATATCTGCCGAAACAATAGTCGCGACCGACGGATTGGTAAAGGTGTCGATCAATGGTACACGGTTGTAATCGACCCAGACCTTGACTTGATCGTCCGCCAGCGCCCAGAAGCGATAGGTTCCGGCGCTAAAGAAGGGATCAGTGCCGAAGCGGGCGCTGAAGTTATCGGCATTGATGCCCGATTGCGGCGAACCATTACCCCAGTCGAACGCTATTGCGTTATCCTGCCGCTGGGCAATCGACTTGCCAAACAGGGTATTGTTGTTGAAAAACTCGCTGTTCCAAACGATACCAGATTGCGCTGCTACCGGAGCCATCGATACAGCCATAACCGCCAGCAGTCCCATCATGAACCAAAGCCATTTGCGAGACATAGTCCCACACTCCTTATGCGGTGCGCCAAACGATTTGTCGACGCACGTAGATCTATTTTGAATATGTCCTCATTATAGGAGGATTCGCGGCGGAGTGCGCGACCCGCATGACTAACGTCAGGTGGCCGGTGGGTGGGCGTATTGGAGCATTTGTGGCCTAGTGTTAAGGTCACCGATTGGCCTACTGATGGTCGCTTTAGTAGGCCGTGCGATGTGTCCAATGGCGGCTGTGGCGGCGGCAGTGTAGTGCCATTAGCCGTCACATTTACCGGAGGATAAACCCTCCGGCAAGGTGAATAAAGCCGCCTAAAGGCGACTCGAAATGCACAACATGCGGCAAAAGCGGCACTGGCAAAAGGCCTCTTTGTGGCATGGGTCGGATGTGGTTGTTAAGATGCGTGGAGATACCCTAACCCCAGCCCACATCGGCTACCTTCGCAGGCTCATTCGCTGATAGCCCATCGTAACAGGGGAAGGAAGCAATAAGCAGAAAATGCGGAACAAGCGGCAAATGCAGCAAATGCGGCACCATTTTTTGTGCCGATTATGCATATGTGGATGTTAAGGTGCAGTGGGTGAAGCGGGCTTGCCAGCGGCAAGCCCCCTACAGCCGAACCTATAGATATGATAACGGATATGGAAAGCAAATGGGTTACCTTTTGGAAGAACATTTTGTAACTCTTTCGAGGCGTTGGCGCTAACCATTTTGAGGGAGTGGGGCTGTTAATGGGGTTGGTGGATGGTTGGAAATCGGTATGCCGACAAACCTAAAGTAAACCGCCTTTATAATAAATGACGTGGGTGGGTCACCTTTATAGCTGTAGTTGGCGACCCCACCCTAACCTTCCCCGTAGTAACAGGGAGGGAACAAAACCATGACAACAACGGCAATATAACCAGCGATGGTGTGAATAGTTACACATGGGACAGAACGAAATGCTTGCTGTCAATTGAAAGGAAACTTGCTATGGGAATGAGGGTATCCGTATTTAAAAAAAACGTAGAGACTGGGGAATGGGAAATTCTGAATTCTGATGTGGGAGATGCGTTAGCAGGCTACGAAGCTACAAGGAATGAGCTATGGGGGACAGAAGTTATAAGTTCACTAGGCTTAAAGCTCTTGCCTACGCTTGCATATGCTGACCTTGAGGTAGAGGGAAATCAAATACTTGAGTTAGAAGCAGAAGTAAATGCCGTACAGGATAATGTGGTGCTTATTGCTTCAAATGCTCCTATTGATGAATATTCAATTCTGGCAATCACACGGAATATCTTGAAAGCAATTGATCGCGCAAAGAAAATTGATGGAGGTGTTGTAATTTGGTAAATGGGGTTGTTCTGGATACTTAGACCATCCTCCCTCAATTTCAGGTTGCTCGTAGTAATCATACCGCATGCGAGCTGCGCTAAGAGATCGGCCTAACCAACGTGGTAGAGTCTATGAAATTGCAGGCGCTTTCATTTCAATTTGGGGGTGAGGGCGGAAGCGGGTAGGAAGGGGCAGGAAAGAGGGCGCAAGGCCTTGCGCCCCTACAGTCGTGGGAAGGTGTGAAGTTATAGAAACGGAACGGTCACAGACCCTTCCCTACGAAGTGTTCATGGGTTGATCAGATCAGCCTAACGTGCAAGCGCCTGTGAATATACAGGTTTTTTTCATTTCAATTGAGGATGAGGGTCGTCGGAGGAGGCAGAAAGGGGCGACAAGACGGGAGCACACACAGGTGCTCCCCTACAGGCGCGGGAAGGTGTGAGGTTTGGGAAACAGAACGGTCACAGGCCATTCCCTACGAAAAACCAAAATATGCGCGAGATTTGACTGCTAGAATTAGCATGTTATTTAGCAGACAAAGCAGGAATGGTGTTTAGTAGGCGGATGAGGCACGTCAAGAATCGTCCGCTATTGCTGCCAAATGTAGAGTCCAATCTGGTTGATGACGATCAACACGACAAAGACGATTGCCCATTGGGTTTGACCGGCAAGCGCCAGCATGAGCGCACCCAAACTAAACATCAGTACTTCGAGCATGGTGCGTGGCGTGCGTGGCAGGCGACGCTTGGACATGGGCGCGTTGTAGATGCTCCAGATGACGATAGCGACTAGTGGCACGCCCACCCCCAAAACCCAGTGAACGAGGTTGGATGAGCCAGCAGTGAACCCCCAGTATCCATAGGCAAACAGCATGATAAGTTCAAGTAGAAAACTTAAGCCGAGGTTGATGCCTTTGAGTGCAGCCATACAATTGCCCCCTTGATGAATTAATTACTGATTATACGTCTGCTGAGCGGCAGGAGTAGCGAAAATTTAACCGAAATATGGTATCGTCATCCACATTATCAGTTGAGCTAGTCTCTTGTTGATTGGTTTGATGCTATGGATGCTCCTTCACCTGCAATGATCTTGTTGTCTGCAACCCTGCTCATTTACTGCCCGGATCGCAAAGGTTTGGTGGCAGCCGTCACAGATTTTATCTCGCGTCACGACGGTAATATTTTGCATCTCGACCAGCATGTGGACACTCAAGAGAACGTGTTTTTCATGCGCGTCGAGTGGGATCTGGCGACCTTCCAAATGCAGCGTGAGGACATCAGCCCGCGCTTTGCTGAAATCGCGAACTCATTCGATATGACATGGCAGTTGCATTTCTCCGACGCGATTCCGCGCATGGCGATTTTCGTCTCTAAAGAATCCCACTGCTTATACGACATCCTCTACCGCTATCAATCGGGCGAGTGGCAGGTCAATATTCCAGTCATCATCAGCAATCATCCTGATATGGGTGATCTCGCGGCCAAGTTCGGCATCCCCTACCGTGTCGTGCCAATCACCAAGGACACCAAACCGCAAGCTGAGCAAGCACAGTTGGCCTTGTTGGATGAATTCAAACCCGACTTCGTGGTGCTGGCGCGTTACATGCAGATCATCTCAGAGAATTTTGTTACTCACTTCCCCAACCGCATCATCAATATTCATCACTCATTTTTGCCCGCTTTTGCCGGAGCCAAACCCTATCACCGGGCGCACGGACGCGGTGTGAAGATCATCGGTGCCAGCAGCCATTATGTGACTGCCGAACTCGACGCTGGCCCGATCATCGAGCAGGACATCATGCGCGTTGATCACCGCGACTCGGTTGAGGATTTGGTGCGTAAGGGCAAAGATGTCGAGAAGCTGGTTCTTTCGAGGGCGATTCGTTATCACCTCAATCACCAAGTGCTGGTCTACAACAACAAAACCGTCATTTTTGCGTGAGGTTTTATGAGCTTTACCGTCAGTGTTGAAGCAGGTTATGCATCGAAACTTGCCACCCACTTGCCGACCATACACGGCGGCCAAGCCGTCTTTGCATTCTTGAGCGGTCTCCAATATTACTGTGAAGTAGATGATGATTTGGACTCGGAGCTAAATCACACATGGCGTGAATGGTTCAAACACCTTCAGACGCATATTGAACAACCTTTATGCGAGGTATTCCAACCATTAGCTGATTGCATGTGGGGTGATGGCGGTGGGCTTGGTGGTGATTTTCGTGAGGATGAGTACGAGTGGTATCTCAAGCGCAATAGCGAAGCGCCTATGAAAATGTCTGAAGCCGAATTTCAGCAATTCATCCAGTTAGGAGAACTGTACTGGAGTCCGATTGATGCGGTAATCGCCAACGTCAAATTACTGATTGAATTATTTAAGACCCTAAAATTAAGTGAAGTCGAGGGACTCTACGCGGCTGAACATATGATCCCAGATTTTGAAGCCCTTGATGAGACATTGGGAATCTTTAAATATTATGGATATCGAACCATCCGCCTGAATTTCTCCTAAAACTGTTGGTCTGCGACAACCAAACACTCACATTTTCATGATGATGTTTAAATGTTTGTGAAATGTTGTTATGACAGAACAAACGAGCTACATCTGTGATATAATCAAACCGCTTGAGAAAAATTGCTTCTGAAAATCAAGACGTTTGTAAAGGAAAAATCACGATGGCAGATCAATCCACACTTAACTTCAATTCGGTCATGATTGGTACGTCCCAACCCAAGACCTTAGCCGAGTTTTATCAGAAAGTTTTTGGTCGCCCTGCTGATATGAACGAAGGCGAATGGTACATGTGGCAAGCCGGTAGTTCCGCCATCAGTATCATGGAGCATTCGGAAGTGAAAGGCCAATCAAAAGAGCCGGCACGCATGATTTTGAACCTCGAAACCAAAGCCGTTCAGGAAGAATTTGATCGCCTTAAAGGGTTGAATGTCACTGTCATCAAAGAACCCTATGAGATGGGCGGTGGTTTGGTCGCCACTCTCGCCGATCCCGACGGTAATTATGTTCAACTGGTCAGCCCATGGGAAATGTGATCGCCACCTACCGCGAATGATCAATGGAGGGGCGCAAGCTGTTGTGCCCCCCATAGGCAGCAACCTAAGGATTTTACCGCCAGATGCTCAAGCATCCGGCTCCATTTTTCGGCGGGAAGGGGGCTAAAGCCCGCTCAAACCCGCCGAAAAATACGCGATTTTGTAAAGCGAGCGGATTAGAACCGACGGCGCTAAAGCCTATTTCTTTCTTAAGTTGGTAAACATGGGGCGCAAGCTGTTGTACCCTTTTGGGTGTTTATTGACGCGATTTGCCAGCGTATTTATGCTCCACGCAAACGGGCAATAAGTCGCTGTACCATGCTGCGGTCAAGGCTGCGTTCAGGCGCGGGCTTGCGTTGAGCGGCCTGGTCACGGGCGAGTTGATTCAAGCGAGAGATTTCGCTAAAGAGTGTCATCCGATGCACGGTTTCGCCGTTGACCGTGTACCACTCGGCGAACATATGGACGACCTGTGCTTCGCGTCTATAGACCCGTCGATAGGCGTTTTGGAATGAATCAACGATGTGTTTAGGCGTTAGAGTCGCGTCATTATAATTGTGTTCCATAACCGCTGCATATGCTTCCACTTCAATGAGCCTTGTGGGAGAAGTTGAATCTTAGAT
>JACDGI010000193.1 GCA_013821665.1 Anaerolineae bacterium | reverse complement strand
GGCTAGTACCGCCAGTGCAGCGCCTTGCTCCTGTAAATCCGCCGCTGCATTTTTGGGATGTCGTTATAGCGGATGCGAGGGAGGGTGCCGCCGAAGGTGCAAAAGGAAGTGCAATACGGATTAACCGCAGAAAACGCAGAGTCCAATGCGGAGAGATTTTTAACACAGAGGCTCAGAGGCACAATGACACAGAGGAATGGATTCAAAGCAGACTCGCGGGAATAAATGATGCCGAACTGTAGTTACAGCATAGCAGAAAAAGAGAGGCAATGGGTGAACATTTTGTAACTCTTTATGAGGGAAGTTGCTAACTTAACAGGCGAGGATTTGAGTGTAATGGTTGGTAGAGGGTTAGAGAACGGTTTGTGGGTGAAATGGGTGAGTTGAGGTGGTTGAGATTGGGTGGTGTATAAGGCATAAAAGGCAGCGGATGAGGCACGCCTCATCCCTACGAAGGTGCCATTTTTTGAGATTAAATTATTTGTGTGATGAATTCATTCGTCGCACTTTGTTGGACGAAAGGTGAGTAAATAATGCGAACAAAACCCCGACATTTAACCCCTGAAAATGCAGAGCGATTCCAAGATGCAAGTTTGGTGGATGTTTATCATCAACGGCTACCGTATCCGCAAGCGGCGTTTGAGCGGCTGCTGGTGTTGTTAGAGGGTTTGCCACGTCGCGTGTTGGATGTGGGAACTGGGACAGGTGACCTTGCGCGAGGATTGGTTGAGTCGGTTGAACATGTTGATGCGATTGATGTGTCAGCGGCGATGATCCGGCGCGGAAAAAGGCTGGCAAACGGACAGCATCCGAACTTGAATTGGATCGAGGAACGTGTCGAGGCGGCGGATTTACAAGCGCCTTATGGATTGATTATGGGCGGGGATAGCATTCACTGGATGGATTGGGCGGTGGTGTTTCCGTTGTTTTATGAGTTATTGCATCGAGAAGGTTATGTGGTGATTATTGAACGGGGCGAACTGCCAACGGAATGGAGTACGGGGTTGAGCAAATTGATCGGGGAGTATTCGACTTATCAGAACTTTGAAGCTTATGATCTGGTTGAAGCGTTGGAGAGCCGAGGGTACCTGAAGGTGAATGGACAGGAAACAACCGCGTCTGTTGTGAACAGGCAATCGGTTGAGGATTACATCGAGTCGTTTCATTCGCGGGGGAGTTTAAGTCCTGATGCGATGGCGGCGGAAGCGGTCAAGGCTTTTGATGCGCGTTTGCGGGCGCTAGTCGAGCTATATGCGGAAGATGGGAAGTTAAGATTGCAAACGGAAGCGACGCTTGTTTGGGGAAGGCCGCTCAAGAGTTAAAAGTTTTAAGCTGCAAGTTATAAGTGATAAGATAAACCCCCACCCTAGCCCTCCCCCGCAAGCGATGGAGGGAACCGGAGAAATATGGTGATCTATAGGTTCACAAATTTCGAGAAGTCGCTAAGTTTTAAGCTGCAAGAATTCGTTCCAAGACTTTTATCCATTTGGGCGGCATGTATAATGGCAGAACAGACCTCTTGAGGGTGCGGCAGCATTTTATGCTGCACGATAACCTTCACTAAATTGAATATCAAAACATGAGGAACTATGAAAGCGACTGATACCCTCACGACTCTTTTTAGCCACCATTTGTGGGCGAATTTGCGATTGCTGGAGCGCTGTGCTGACCTGACTCCCGATCAAATGGAGGCCACAATGGTCGGTGCTTATGGTTCGATTTACGAGACACTAGAGCATGTCGTGCGATCTGAAAAGTCGTACTTTACGCGTATACGAACCGGTCAAATGTACCGCCGTCCAGAAAACCCACCGCGAATGGCGATTGCGGAAATGATCGACTCGATACGCGAGACAGGTACCGGCTTAATCGAATGGGCTTCCAAGGTTCAGGTTGATGAGACGGTAGAAGTTGATTGGGAAGGCACTCCGCGCGATGTGCCCAAGACGATTTTGTTGACCCAAGCCCTTTTCCATGCGGCTGAACATCGCGAACAGATCAAATCGATTATGACCCAAATTGGTGTTGAACCACCAGATTTGCAGGGTTGGGAATTTTTTGACGCGAATTACACCGAGTAGTTGTTGAGAAAATAGAGGGCGGGTTAGATCCGTCCTCACAGATTTGTAGGTTAAGCGTAGGTCAAGAGCTAGAGTGAAAGATTAGACTTATTGCTATAGTGATTGTGTGATTTGAGTTAAAGGGAACACTATGCGCTATCGTGCCATTGGGGCTGTAATTGCACTATTTGTACTATTTGGTGTGAGCAAAGCAGCCGAGAGCCAACCACAAAAATGGTATTGGGCGTGGCGCGAAAGTTCACAAACTTTGTTAGCTTATACTGCCGATGGTCAAGTTAATAAACTTTTGCAAGGACTTCCAGTTAATCAAATCTGGTTAGGCGAAGACAATACGGCGATTGCTTTGGTATTGGATGATAAGCAGTATTCGTTTTACAAACTCACATCTACTGAGGCAATACCTATCAAGGCTAATTTTGATACGAAAGTCAACCATTATGATATACAGTTCATTATACGTAAGCTTGATGCATCGCATTCGATTGTTTTTACCACCGAATCAGACAAACGCATTTTAATTGATCTGGATAAGGAACAAGCCCAACTTCTTGACCACAAACTTACCGCTTACACTTCTGTTTCACTGGATCATCAGGCGATTTGGTTTCTGGCTGATCCTGACAAGGACGACTCCCATACACTTTGGAATGTTTGGGAGCATCGGCTGGATACAGGCGAAGAACGCCTTTTGCATAAACAAGAAAAACCATTTTCCAACGCAAAGTCCGAATCGCTCAAGTGTGAACTGAATCCGTCTGGCGATCAGCAGTTATGTTGGTTGGTTACTGATCTCAACCCTTCGGCTAGAATTGACACATGGCTCATCAATTCGGATGGAACGACCGTACACAAACAGATCAACCAGTTTTCAGATGTTGAAGATTTTATAGTGGATTGTGTTTCAAACAAATTAGGTAATCAATGGTTATGCCGATCTGATGCTAGTCTTGCGGGAAATACTAGAGGTTTCAGTATTTGGATTGTGAACCGTGACGGAACAATACAATCACTCTTAGAAAAATCCGATTCTCGCGGGTACCGTTGGAATGTTCTTTTTGCGGATGATAATTTTTTCGTTTTTGACGAACTATGTAAGAGCCAATGCGCCGTAGAAGCTTACCCAGAAGAGGCAACTGAGCCAATTCTGTATTCCATTAAGCAGGAATATGTGCCTATGTATCATGTGGCCGAAGTTAACATCACAAAGAATGGTCTCCTTCTATCAAATAATGATGTATCTCTGTTAACTAAAGATGGCACTTTAAAAAACTTGGGAACATATTATTGCTGTGAACTCGTAAATTCTTTATCGTCTGACCACAAATGGATTGTCCTTGCAAATCCTAAAGATTTTAAGGCCTTGGTCTGGAATTTGGATCAAGGCAGAGTTGAATTTGAATACCCGATTTTAGGCGGTATGGTGACAGCCGTAGAGTATTTCGAGCGCGGTTTTGCTATAACCGAATTGTATTCGCCGCAAACAATGGTCTATTTATATAGCACCCAAAAACCAGTGAAAATTGTGGGCGATGTTGCGGCGTTTGTTATTGATATTTTGCCTGATGATACATTTCTCATTGATGATCACTTTGATAATGATGCCCGTGATCAGGGGATTTATCGTTTTGATCCGATAACAGACAAATATACTTTATTGGTGGCAGATGCTCACAAGATAAATTATTCGTACTAAGGATTTATTCAACTCATCCAGCGGTTGATGAGGACTACACCGAGCAGGAGCAAACCGCCGAGGATGGCGCTGCACATACTGACGACATATTCGGGGCTGTTGTGGGGTTCGATGAGCAGCAGTACTAATCCACCGCCACCGATGAAAATACCAATCCGCGCAAAGCCTTTGAGAACTTCTTTGTCCATCAGGGTTTATGTCATGTCGTTTGTTTTTTGGCGATGTTGGTCGGCGAGGGTGCCAATGACAGTAGGCGGCTCGACGTAAGGTGTGAGATGACCGTCTTCGGTCAGTGGGGTACAGGCGACCAGTTGATGACCTTCGCTCACGGGAGTGAGGATAGGGATGAGCGTGTCGCATCTGCCGGGTTGGAAGAAATTACAGCGCGGATGAAAGGCACATCCGGGCGGAATATCGGTGAGCTTAGGGATTTCTTCAGAGCGCAGCGGCACCTGTTCTTTGTGACGTGTGCGTTCGGGGTCGGCTTCTGGCACGGCAGCGATGAGGGCTTTGGTGTAGGGATGGGCAGGATTGGCGATCACATCGGGCGTGCGTCCGATTTCGACAATGCGGCCTAAATACATGACAGCGATGCGACCTTCCCACGCGAAATATTTGGCGAGGGCGAGATCATGGGTGATAAAGACGATGGCGACTTTGAGTTCATCCCGCAGACGGTGGAGCATCTTGAGGATGCCGATGCGGATGCTGACATCGACCATGCTGACGGCTTCATCAGCCACGATTAGGCGCGGGTTGACAGTGAGAGCGCGGGCGATACTGACACGCTGACGCTGTCCGCCGCTGAGTTGATGTGGAAATTTGTGAACAATGTCACCGGGGGGAGTCAGGTCAACCATTGTTAAGAGTTCCCAGATACGGCGGCGGAGTTCGGCGCGTCCGTTGACCAGACCGTGCCGTTGCAGCGGGAAGCTCAGAATTTGCTCGATAGTATGGGCAGGATTGAGCGAGGCAAAGGGGTCTTGATGAACGATTTGGAGCGACCGGCGCAGGACAGCGGCTTCTTTGCCTTTGTAACTGTCGATGGGGCGACCATCGACCAGAATATCACCTTCGGATTGGTTGAGTAAGCCGGCGATCATCTTGCCTGTGGTGGTTTTGCCACAGCCACTTTCACCAACGATACATAAAATTTCACGCGGATAGACACTCAGGTCGATGTCCTGAATGACCGGAATCACCTGACGATCTTTCATAAAACGGCGCTGCACATGACGCAGTTCAACAATGGGTTGGGTGCTGATAGAGGTCATTGGGCAGTCACCTTCCGGTGGGCGGCGAGGACGCGTTCGGTTTCGTAGCAAGCGGCGATATGGTCAGGGCTGTTGGGTGCTGCTTCATCAGGCGGCGGTGTGGTTTTGCAGATGTCAACCGCGAAGGCACAGCGCGGATGGAATTTGCAGCCGCTGGGTGGGTTAATCAGATCCGGTGGATTGCCGGGGATGCTGTCGAGTTCTTCATCACCTACGCTCAGGCGCGGCGCGGCATTGAGCAGGGCAAAGGTATATGCGTGGCGCGGGTGATAAAAGACATCATCTACGGGGCCGATTTCGATAATTTCACCGGCGTACATGGTGGCGATGCGGTCGGCAATTTCGGCAGCAACGGCTAAATCATGGCTGATAAAAATAGTACTGAAGTTCAGTTCACGGCGCATTTCTTTCAGCACTTCGAGGATTGAACGCTGCGTCAAAATATCAACAGCGGTGGTGGGTTCATCCATGATGACGACTTGCGGACGTAGAAGCAAACTGGTCGCTAACAATACGCGCTGGCGCATCCCGCCGCTGAGTTCATGCGGATAGGATTTAAAGACGCGCATGGGATCAAGGCGGACGTGTTCGAATAGCTCGAAGGCGCGTTTCTGGGCATCCTTGCGCGACATGCCGTGGGCATCAGCCGTATCGTAGATCATATCGGAGATGCGGATGACGGGATTGAGCGAGTTGAGCGCTCCTTGAAAGACCATCGAGCATTCAGCCCATAAAAATTGGCGTAATGACTTGCCGTTGAGCTTAAGGATGTCGATTTGGGAGCCATCGCGTTTGGTGTAAACGACGCTGCCGCGATCCACACTGCCCGATTTGGGGAGTAAGCGCATCAGGGCGAGGTTGAGCGTCGATTTGCCAGAGCCACTTTCACCGATGAAGGCTAAGGTTTCACCTGCATGAAGATCAAAGCTGATGTTGGCAGCGGCGCGAACACGTCCGCGTTCGGCTTTGTAGCTGACATCCATATCACGCACACGCAGGACAACGTCGTTGGTTATCGCCATGTTAGACATTGCTCCGCAGACGAGGGTTAAAGATTTCTTCCAGCGAACGGGTGAAGAGCACCAAGCACAATTGGAAGACGGCAATCGCGATAATCGGTGCCATCAACATGGCCGAGGCATTGGGGTTGAAGAGCGCGCCCTGCTGCCGTCCCATGTAGATCATAATGCCCCAATCGGGTTCTTTGAGTGGGACGAGCCCTAAGATGACCAGCAGCACCAAGTTGTACATGGCGGCGCGTATCGAGAAGATCATATTGACGGCGATATAGCTGATCATATTGGGGAAGACTTCGCGCGAGATAATATGCCATGTGCCTAAATCCAATGCGCGGGCAGCCTCGACATAATCCCGTTCACGCAAGCTGAGAACCTGCGCGCGAATAGCACGCATCAGTGACGGCCAGTTGAGCGCCGCGAACAGCAGCGCTAACACGAAGTTGCTGTTTAGGGTGAGCAAACCTGCTAAGACTAAAAGAAGCGGCGTTTGCGGCATGGTGAGGATGAAGTTGGAGATGGCCGATAGAATTTGATCGACAATGCCGCCAAGCAAGCCTGCCATTGAACCCAGCAGTACTGCCAGCGCGGTTGCCATCAAACCGGCTAATACCGAGGTGATAATGAGGGTTTGTCCGCCGTTGACGATATGCGACAGGACACTGCGACCTTGCCAATCCAAACCCAGTGGGAACTGCGGAGAAGGGCCTTGGAAGAGTGAAGTTGCTCCCGGTTGGCGGCGGCTGAACTGTGGCTGGCCTTCATAGGGGACGAATAGGGGGCCAAAAACGGACACAATGATAAAGAACATGACACCTAAAAAGCCGATGAAACCGGATTTGTTGCGGAGCAGCATCCGGGCGGTAGCGCGTAAACTGCTGCCGAATTCCGCCATTTGCCGCATGAAAAATTCGCGGTTGGTTTCTTTGAAGTTGACTTCTTCGAGCTTAGCCAGCGAGGTAAAAGGGTCTTGTCGATTGACGTAGGCGTAAGAGATGACGACAGCCGTTGCCATAAGCATCATGGGGATGCCGCCAAGCAAACCACAGGCAAAGCCACTGAGAACGCAGGCGATATAGCCGCTAATACCTGCCAACCACTTGCGATAATAGATGGCAACACCAAGCGGCACGAAGCCCACAATGAGACCAATGATGAAGCCAGTTGGAGAGGCGACAGTGGCAAACATTAGGCTTCCTCCTCGCCGCCCAAACGCACACGCGGATCGAGTACGCCGAAGAGCAAATCAGCCAGCACATTCGAGACCACGACGGCGATGGTGATGACCAGAAACATGCCCTGCATGGTGGTGTAATCACGGGCGTTGATGGCACGGAGCAAATTGCGTCCGATGCCGGGGTATTGGAAGAGTTCTTCAACAATAATACTGCCGCTGACCACGAAGCCGATGCTGATGGCGAGGCGCGTTACCAATGGCAGCAGCGCGTTACGTCCCACGTATCCGGTGAGGATGCGGCGTTCGCTGAGGCCGCGTGCTTTGGCAACGTTGATGTAATCTTCGCCCATCGTGGACAAAGTGCTACTTTTCATGGTGAGAATCCAACCGCCGACCGATGACAACACATAGGTTAGTACGGGCAGCAGGGCGAACTTGAGGATGCTGCCAATATATTCGAGCGTGAAACCGGGGGTGATCGACGGATCGACACCGCCGCGCATGGCTCCCGGCGAGAACCAGCCCCATTGGATGCCCACGATAATGATCAGCAGCAGTGGGATGATGTAATCGGGAATGCCATACAAAATGGATGAAATGACTGTGACAGTGTTATCGAGGATGCCACCACGCCAATAGGCCATCATTAGACCTAAGGCCACACCGAGCGCAAAACTCACGACTAAACCGAGGCCGACTGAGAACAATGTCCACGGCAAAAACTGCTTGATCTCATCAGTTACTTTGACACCCGGTGACGTGATCGACAATCCCAAATCGCCATGCAGCATTTTGCCAATATAGTCGATGTATTGATCCATCGCGGATTTGCTAGGATCGAAGCCGAATAAACTGGCGGCTCGTGCTTGAGCCTCCTGATAGCCGATGCCTTGCTGGCGCTGCAACTGGTCGATTTTGATGTCGAGTGGATTGCCGGGCATCAGGCGGATGATGAAAAAGGTGAAGGTGGTCACTGCCCAAATAGTGAGTAAGCCCTGAGCGACTACACGGAAGGTATAACTTTTGCGGAATTTTCGCAGCCGTGCCCGCCAGTTGGGCGCTTCGGTTATCTTTGCGACGGGCTGCTGTGGTTGGATGGTCGCGGCCATTACGGTAAAACCTCAGAAATAACTTTAAACTTTTAGAAACGAGGTGATTATTTTGAACAAAAAGTAATCGTTCGGACAATTTTTTGCACGCCAGAAATGAATAGTGCCGGATATTATGACCCATTCGGCAGCCTTTGCCTAAACATTGGCTGCCAACGTGTCGATCCGGCACTAAACAGGATTTAAATCAACTTACTTGGCATCCGGGCCGGGGCTGAGCTTACCCTCAAGGAAGTACGAGATAATCCAATGGTCGCTGCCGGTTGGATTCTTGAGGATGGGGTCGCCATCAGCGGGTGCGCCAGAGATCAACTTTTCGTTGAAGGGTTCGACGGATTGTTCCACATTCAACGGAATGAAGGGCAGTACATTGTTGATTATGAGCGCCACTTCGTCAGCACGTTTGATGCGAGTGTCGTTATCCATGCTGGAGCTGGCATTGGTGATGAGATCATCCAGATTGACCTTCGTGCCATTCCAATCGACGTTATAGTCGAAGCTGATGCCGTTCAAACCAGAGGCCAAGTGACCGGTGTTGAAGCGTTGGGTCGGGCCAAAGAATTGGCGGCTGGCAAAGGGCGACTGGTTGCCCCAGCTCCAAACAGACAGTTGGAAGTCACTGTGTTGGATGGCCTTGGAAGTCTCCTGCCACGGAATAGAACGGGCAGTGATGTCGTAACCGAAGGCGTTCATCTGGGCGATGGCATCCTGTGCCGCACCTGCGAAGTCCGCGAACTCTGCCGGGAACTTGAATTCGGCGGCGATGGTCTTGCCATCTTTATCAGCCCATTTGCCATCAGCATTCTTGGTGTAACCAATGCCTTCGAGCAATTTGGAAGCACGATCCGTATCAAAGGCGTACTTATCCAACTTGTCAATAGCATCCTTGGAGAGCAACTGCGGCACGTTGTCGTCCAGCAAACCGGACATATAAACGGTGGCGGTTGCACCTGCTCCCGTCAAGAAGGCGTTTTGTTCACGGTTGATAATCAAAGCGGTTGCTTGACGAACTTCTTTGATGTTCCAAGGGGCAACAGTGTGGTTAAACAGCAGAGCGGGGCCATAACCACGAGGCACGGTGATTAGACGGATGCCCTGTGCTTTGAACTGATCAATGGTGGCGGGTGGATAGACATCGGTGGAGTGGGCGACTTCGCCGCTCAATACCAAGGGTGTCGATTGTTCGGTTTCACCCTGCCAAATCTTGATGGCACCAAATTTGACGGTGCTTGAGTACAGGCTGTTGGGCTGCCATTTAAGGGTCATGGAGGCGGAACCAACATCACTCAAGGCGTAGCTGAAGGGGCCGCTGGCGACCAACGTATCTGGCTTAAAGGTACTGATTTCGTCGTTGACCGCTTTCCATTCGTCACTGTCGCTCTTCTTACCGGAAGCCACTACGTCGATGGCCTTCTTGGCAATGTCGCCATAGGTCGAGGTTGGCGCAATGTAGGTCTTAAGGATAGCGCGTTCAGCCAAAGGTGAGGCTTCGCCGCTGAAGGTGAACTTGACGTTCAGATCATCCACTTTTTCAACTGCTGAAAGATAAGGCCATTCGGCAGTGTTGAGGATACGGTCAATCGAGAAAGTGGTAATCAGATCATCGGCGGTGATGGGCGAACCATCGCTCCACTTGGAGCCCGATTTCAAGGTGACGTTATAAGTCTTGTTATCGGCGCTGAAGCCCCACTTGTCGGCCAGCAAACCAGAGTAGGTGTTGGAATCCCAATTGTAGATGGCGAGTGGGAGTTCAACATACGACTCAAACATCGTACCGAGATTATCCGGTAAACCATTTGAGGCAAAGACGTTGAGTGTGTGATCAGGTGGAAGGACATAAGGCCAACTGCCGAGCCATGTGCCTGTGGGGGCATCCTGTGCGGCAATGGGCATTAAACCAAGACTAAGGGTAAAACTGAGGACTAACAGAACAGCAATCAAGCGTTTCATCTTTTTCTCCTCGCGTATTTTTGATAAGAATGATCCGGGTTATAAAGTTTAAGTAATTAAAAACCTCCTGCAACGTAGTGATAACATATATTGCGTAAACCAAAAATGTCCAATTAAAGAGACTAGTATCGACTATAGCGTCTTAAACGTTTAAACGCAAAGAACTTATATGTGCAATAGACACGAAAAGAGACGCACGGCGCGTCTCCTTCGAAGATGAAATGAGGCTTGAAGCTTGTGAACTAGCCGGGTGTTGGCGGGGCACCCACTGGAGCGATACCCACAGGGGCAATGCCACCGGGCGCTGGTGTACCCGAAGTACCTTGCGTGGCCTGTGTGGTACAAGCCGTTTGGGCTGCATCACTTTTGGCGCTGACAGAGGCATCATTGCGTAAGGACAAAGCACTTTGATACTGGGCGACGGCGCTGCATGGCTGGCCGCCGCTTGCCAAGGTATCACCATAACCGATGTATTGGCTCACGAGCAGTTGGAACACATCACGGTAGGATGGTGCTTGCCCATAAAGCGCTATGAGTTTGCGGATGGCAAGGTTGTAATCCACACCGATGGCATTAACGGCATCAATGTACTGGCTGGCGATAATGCTCTCATAGTTCGCCTCTGAGGTTTCGATGTTGCCGTACTGGCTGGCGCGATCCGTCAATTGGTTGGCTTCGGCGAGGCGAGAGGTGTCGCCACCACGATAGAGTGTTAGAGCCTTCTTGGTCAGGGCTTGAAACATCAAAGCATCCACTGCGGCTTTTTGGAAGCTCTCGTCATAGCCCATAATGGCATCAAGCGTGTTGATGGCTGTATCCCAATCGGTGGTGGATACTGCCGACTGTGCTTGTTGGAGCAGCGCGGTTAAATCGGGTGTGGCGCTGCCGCTGGGGACGAATGGCAGCGAAGTTGCCTCGGCTGTAGCTTCAACGGCGGGTTTGGTCGCTGTGGGAACGGGTGTTGCGGTCGCCGTTGGGATGCTGATGGCAGTGGCTGTTTGGGCAAAATCCAGAACACCGGGCACACCGGGCGTGAGCGTGATGAGATAATCGAGCCGTGCCTTCAACAGCACCAGATTTTTGCTGGCGATGTCGCCGGGGATGCGGTTTAATTGGTCGCTAATCAC
>JACDGI010000192.1 GCA_013821665.1 Anaerolineae bacterium | reverse complement strand
CTATAACACCGGTCGGCTTCGCGCCCATTGGCGTTGTTTCTCCTGTGACTCATTCACCCGCTGCGTCATTATCCGACCCGCTGCGTCATTATCCGACGCGGCGGATCAGGTTGCCGTCAAGCCGCCTGAACTTCTGACGATTAAGCTGACGGCTGATGAAATTGCCGTTATTAGCAGTGGTTTGCGCATGATGAAAAAGGTAACACTCGATTCGACTATTCTCGCGGCCTTTGATACTCTGGCAGCGGCACTGGAACGGGCTTCAAAAGGTTAAAACAGACTGATGCGCCCCTACAAAAATAATTCAATCCGAAGATGAAATTAGCAAAGGTTTCTGAACGGCAGTCCCGCCAATATTTAAGAGATATTACGCGGCGTGAACACGCGATATTGACCGGACGTGCGGCGGCGGGTATTTGGAGCGTGCTGCGGGCATGGAGTTTGCACGATAAGGTGATTCTGCTGCCCGACAACACCTGCTACATTGTGTTATGGGCAGTGCTAAAAAGCGGTAACCTTCCGCTGCTGGTGGATGTTGATCGTAATACGGCTAATCTGACAGTTGCGAATTTAGATGTGCATCGCACGGCACATCCGGCAGTGGTTATTCCCTGCCATATGTATGGTCTGCCCGCGCCGATGAAGTCCATTTGTGAGTGGGCAAAAGCTAACGGTGTCAAAGTGATTGAAGACGCGGCGCTGGCGTTGGGGGCCACGGTTGATGGTCAACCTGCGGGCAGTTGGGGGGATGCCAGCATCGTCAGCTTCGGATTAGGCAAGATCGTGGATAACCAAGTGGGCGGTGCGCTGCTGACCAACGATAGTCTGTTGGCTGACTCGGTTACAAAGTTATTGGCGGAACTGCCGGTTTGGGATGACCGACTGATGGTGCTCACTAACCAATGGAACGGATTATATTGGCCACTGCACCAATACGAATCACAAAACCCGCGCTTATTGGATTTATATCCGCAGTTGTTCACGCTGTACGGCGATTTGACAGCGTATCAATTGACAGCGGATGATTGGGCTGATTTGCCTGCGCTGCTGCGTGATTTACCGGATAATCTGGCACGGCGAGCGCAGTTAGCCACACTTTATGATGTACTGTTGCAGACTGACAACCCCCTCATATTGCCTTCGCTTGAACGACCAATGGGTAGTATTTTGTGGCGTTATCCACTGCTGGTAAAAGCAGATATGCGCGACGAACTCCTAGGTTATTTGTGGGAGCAGGGCATCCATGAGGCCACCCGCTGGTATCCACCGCTGCGCCCGATGACGACTGCGCTTGCGCCTGACCTTTCACAGCCGCCTACACCCGCAGCCGATGCCCTCGGTGCATCCATCATCAACCTGCCGTTGGATGCGGATATAGATGAGCAGTTTGTGAGGCGTGTGGCCGAAAGAATCCATGCCTTTTTAGACGACATTTGACCGAAAACCTGACCTCTATTTTACCTCCCGAACGACCTTGAGAAGTATTTCACAATGTTGACAAATAAAATCGATTCCACAAAGATTGTGAAGAATGTAAATTTAAAGTAAGTGCTGTCTTACACTAATTTCGGGTTTATAACCCATTTCGTTTCGGAGATTAGATCTCCGATTTTTAACAACTGTTTCGGCATTTGCACAGCCCGCATAACAACCTGTGCAATTCGATCTGTGTCTGCTCCTGAAAACTATAGAGAGCATCGAAATATGATTATTGCCATCCTCAGGAACGAAACAGCCAATCCCTCGCAATCTGACAATAAACCGATTTCTTCCGACATTAGGATTTGTAACAGACCATAAACGCGACTCTGTCCTTGCCTGATTCTTGACCGACTGCCAATCGTTTAGCGATGTGGGACGTTCTAAAATGAAAACTCAAGACCAGTGGAATGCAGAACATGACCGATTAGTGGCGCTGCTTGGGCAGGCAAGCGAGGCTCTCAAAAAATACCCCGGTGTGGTTTCAGTTGAAGTCGGCATGAAGCAAACTGCCCGACAGATCATACAGGAGTTGGTTTTCCGCGTTTATGTGCAGCAAAAAGTGCCTGCCGACCAACTCGCGCCCGACGAAAAAATCCCTGACGAAATTTTTGGCGTTAAGACCGATGTTATCCAAGTGGATGTGCCGAGGCTCACGAATGACGATAACAAATATCGTCCGCTCAAAGGTGGTATCCAAATTGGGAATGATAATGGCACTAGCTTCGGCACGTTAGGTTGTATCGCGCGTCTGACCAGCGACAATTCTCTGGTGGCACTCAGTAACTTCCACGTCATGATGGATGGCAAACAGCTTACTGACTCGTCAGAAATTGGTCAGCCGTCGTATGTGGATCTGTGCTGCTGTTCTTGTGATGTTATCGGAGAAGTGGTCGCTAAACAGCATGATGGTATCGTGGATTGCGCGGTCGCCAAAATTAAATCGGGCATCGGATCAAGCAATACGGTTCGTCTAATAACAGGCGATATATTTGGCAGTCACAACGCAGTAATCGGGCCTTCTACCGTCACTAAAGTGGGCAGCACCAGCGATAAAACGACAGGCACAATCGTCTCGATCACACATAACACATCTGCCAATGCCACCGAAGGTACACCTGCCCGCAGCAATCAAATTCTGATTAGTCCCGATGCCGGCATTAAGTTATTTCAAGATCATGGTGATTCGGGCGCGGTCTTGGTTAACAGTGATAATTAAGTGATCGGCTTGATGTGGGGGGCTTATCTTTCGCCCTCAAGTGCGCTGTTTGGTAATGGTGTTGCGTGTCCCATTGCCAATGTACTGAGCGCTCTCAATATCACCATCCCAACCGGTGCGCTAACGACCGCTTTTGGTTTGCCGACGATTATGGTATCCGAAGCGCCGATTGAGACTGAACAGCCGGAAGCCGAAAACCTAGTTAGCCACATTCAGGGGCGTTTGTCACAGTCTGAACAAGGACGCGCTTTACTCCAAATCGTTGAAGCCCATCGCAGCGAAGTATTGAATCTGATTAACCACAACCGCGCAGTTACCGTCACATGGCATCGTAAGCATGGGCCAGCCTATCTGGCGGCGATGGGGCGCAGTGTCAAAGTATCCACTTACAAAATCCCAGCCGAAATTGAAGGTATCAGCCGACAACAAACCTTTATGAGTATGGCGACTGTGCTGTCTGAGCAGGGCAGCCCACAGCTCAAAGCGCTCATCGAGAAATACGCTTTGCCGCTTCTGCGCTGGATTCGGGCATACGACACAGTTGATGAAATGCTCGATGGGATTGAAGAAAATCGCTGGTTGGAGATCGTCGACGATTTTGAAATTGAAGCCTAAAGACAAGAAATGACTGTCTCATGCCTCAACAAAATGGTACTTTAGAATCGATTGCACTTGCGCTCACACGTCTGCTGCTCCCGTTGGAAGAACGGCTGTCTTCGGGGCAGATCCGTTTGCTGTTTGCAGAGTTGGGCTTACAATTCCCGCCCGCGTTGGATGCCATCCCGACGATTGGCAGCGCTGCCGAAAATGTCGTCACCACCGTGACTGAATTGGTGCGGTTGGCGATTGATCTGGTTGACGCGATTGAAGCCGAAGATGTGGGTAGTATCTTATCCAAGAGTCTGCAAGTTATTGATGTGGTACGCCACGCTTTTGACGGCATCGAGCAGTTAGCGACCGCGCTCAAGAATGCTGGCGCGGCAACCGGTGTGGCGGTCAGTGAATTGAATACATTCGCCAATGAACTTCCCCAGCACTTGTTGGATTATCTCATCGCGCGCAATTTGGAGAAGGTTACGGGAGTAGCCGAGGCGTTTGAGTTTGTTGGTTTGCTCGAACGGACAGATGAAAATGTCGGTTCAGTTGATCCGACCAAGCCGCCTTTCACCAAGCGCGTCATCAATGTTGACCAATTTTTAAATTTCTTACAATCGCCACTCGATTATCTCAAAACGAAATATGGTTGGGGCAGCCCGACGTTTGACGGTACTGTCCTTTTACAGACGCTTCAACATCTTTTGAACGAGGTTGGCGCACCTGCGGTTCTCGATACCAGCGTTAATCCTCCGGTTCTGGATGTTTATTTTGTTGAAATTTCACCCAAGACCGATGTTAATCCCAAGGGACTGAGCATCAAGGTTGCTGACACCTTCAAGTTGGATAATTCGACACCTTTCGTGCAGGACGATTGGAAGCTGGAATTCCAATTTAACAGTCAATTGTCGGTGGGCACGGAAATTATTGTCCAACCTAACGACAAAATCACATTCATCCCAGCAACAGGCGATATTCAAGGGGATGCGGTCGTCAAATGGACTGGCGGCAGCGAGACAGGCGATCCATATGTTATTCTCGGTCAGGCGGGGGGCAGCCGTCTGGAAGCCCGCCAACTGATCGCCAAGTTGGGCGCAGGCTTCGCGTGGGATGCGGCTCAACATCAAGGCAGCGGCGACCTAAGCATTACGGCTGAGGTCAAAAAAGGCAAGCTGGTCATCGATATGTCGAAGGCGGATGGTTTTTTAGGGTCACTGCTGTCGGGCATCAACTTCGAATCTGACTTTGATGTCGGTATGGGTTTCTCGACCAAGAGCGGACTTTTCTTCTTTGGCAGCAGCACGCTTGAAGTCAAGCTGCCGGTGCATATTTCGCTCGGCCCGGTGGATATTACTGCCATCACGATTAGTGTTGGCCTCCAAGGGACAAAATTCCCAATAGGCCTGAGCGGTGACATCAAGGCTGCTTTAGGGCCATTACAAGCGGTGATCGAAGAAATTGGTTTGATCGCCAATCTTAGTCTGCCGCCAGATCGTAAGGGTAATGTTGGGCCAGTTGATTTCTCATTGGATTTCAAACCGCCCAAAGGGGTTGGTCTGTCGATTGATGCGGGGCCAGTCAGCGGCGGTGGTTACTTATTCTTTGATCCCGACAGAGGTGAATATGGCGGCGTTCTTCAGCTTGATCTGGCCGAAATCGTCACGGTCACGGCGATTGGTCTGATTAGCACACGGATGCCCGATGGCTCGAAAGGCTTCTCGCTGCTGATTATTATCACGGCGGAATTCGCTACGGGTATACAACTGGGTTTCGGCTTCACGCTGTTGGGCGTGGGTGGATTGCTCGGCCTCAACCGTACCATGAATTTGCAAGCCTTAGCCGAGGGTGTCAAAAATGGTGCACTCAACAACATTATGTTCCCGCATGATGTCATCGCCAACGCGCCACGTATCATCAGCGATTTGCGTAATTTCTTCCCACCACAAGAGGGCAAATTCCTGATCGGCCCGATGGTCAAACTTGGTTGGGGAACGCCCACGCTCGTCAGTTTGTCGTTGGGAATCATCATCGAAATTCCCGGCAATATCGCCATTGTGGGCATTTTGCGGGTGGCGCTGCCAGCGGATGATGTGGCGCTCATCATCCTGCAAGTCAGCTTCATCGGCGCGATTGAATTTGATAAATCGCGGGTGTGGTTCTTCGCCACGCTGTTCGAGTCGCGTGTATTGTTCTTCAACATCGACGGTGACATGGGCTTGCTCATGGCCTTCGGTGATGATGCTAATTTTGTGATGAGTGTTGGTGGCTTCCACCCACAGTTTAATCCGCCACCACTGCCGTTCCCTAGCCCGCGCCGCATCTCGTTTAGCATCCTTAGTAATCCAGTGCAGCGCATCCGTGTCGAAGCCTATTTCGCGGTGACATCGAACACGGTACAGTTCGGCGCGAGTGCCGAGTTGGTGCTGGGCTTTGACGACTTCGGCCTCGAAGGGCATATCAGTTTTGACGCACTGATTCAGTTCTCGCCGTTTTACTTTATCGTCCAAATTTCTGCCTCAATTTCGCTGAAAGCTTTTGGTATCGGGCTATTCAGTGTGCGTCTGGCCTTCGCACTTTCTGGCCCGTCGGGTTGGCGTGCCAAAGGTTCCGGTTCGATCTCGCTGCTGTTCTTTGATATTTCTGCCGACTTCGACATCAGTTGGGGCGACTCCAAAGATACTTCGCTGCCACCCATTCCGGTTATCCCCATTCTCACTGCCGAGTTGAACAAGCCGGAAAACTGGAAAGCTGAACTACCTGCTACCAATAATCTGCTGGTGTCGCTGCGGAAGCTCGATCCGACAACGACGCTGGTGCTGCATCCGGTGGGCACACTGCGCGTCAGCCAGAAAGCCGTGCCGCTGGATTTGACCATCGACAAAGTGGGCAACCAGAAAGTCGGCGATGCCAAACTTTTCAGCATCGAAGTGGTAGCGGTTGGCTTAGGCAAAACAGGCGATGCCACCGAGCAGTTCGCTATCGCCCAATATCAAAACTTGGATGATGCGACCAAACTGTCGCGGCCTTCGTATCAAGGGTTGCATGGCGGTGTCCAAATTTCGGTGGCCGGTCAGCAGTTGAAGTCCAGCCATGCTGTTCGCCGCATCGTGCGCTACGAACAGATCATCATCGACAACAACTACAAACGCTTTAAGAAGCGCTTTAGCATCTTTATTTTTGCGCTGTTTGATCACTTCCTCGCTGGTGCATCCGTTAGCAAATCGGTGCTATCGACCAGCTACAAGACTCAATATCAGCCGTTTAAGGAAAAGGTCACGGTGGCTGCAACCGAGAATTACACAGTGGCTTATCAGGCCGACAACAAAGCTTATACGACGACAACCACCTTCAACAGCGAAGCCGAAGCTCACGAATTTATGCGGCAAGCCATCGCCACCGATCCTAATCAGGCAGACGCACTGCACGTCATTCCGCAATTCGAGGTGACACCATGAGTACACCGAGTTATTCATTTCTGCCGTGGCTGCGTCAGGGTGTTGCCAACAGCATCAGCAATCCTGAAAACGATCCGGATGTTAAAGTCCGCGCTAGTGTGCAGGTCAAGCTCAACCTCAAGTTCCAAAATCTGGATGGCACAGATGGTACGCCTGTGTCGATCACACGTCCGGTTGAACTTTATGGCCCCGGTGATATTGTCGGGATCGAGCCGCGTGCTATCGTCAAGACCGACCCGCGCAACTGGATCACCAATTATGAGCCGAATTATCTGCCCGCTATCGACTTCTACGATGAAGATTTTCCGTGGCGCTACACACCGTCCGCACCGGATTTAACCCATAACCGGCTGCGTCCGTGGTTGGCCTTGATCGTTCTGCAAGAAACCACCGAATTTGATGAAGGCGGGAACATCAAAGATCGTCCGCTACCGTTTATCAAACTCAAAGTGGATGGTTCGAAGCTGCCGCGTCCTGACCAATTATGGGCATGGGCGCACGTCCACATCAACCGCAGCGTGATGGGTAACGACACGGACATCACCTCGGAAGATATGAACGCGGTGCTGCCGCGCTTTCAAAGTATCCTCAGCGAAAACGCCGATTTGGCTTATTCGCGGATTATTTGTCCGCGCAAATTGCAGCCGAATATTGCTTACCATGCTTTCCTCGTGCCATCGTTTGAAACGGGACGCTTATCCGGCCTCAACCAAGCGATACCGGATACGCTGCTGGCGAATACACCGGCATGGCAAACCAACTCGCCGGTTGGCCTCGAAATACCCGTTTACTTTCGCTGGTATTTCCGCACGGGCGATGTGGGTGATTTTGAATATCTGGTGCGTTTGCTGGAAGCTAAGCCAGTCGATCCGCGCGTTGGTACGCGTGATATGGATGTGGAAGTGCCCGATGGTGGACTCCCCGGTATCACTAATCCCGATTTAGGTGGCATTCTCAAGCTGGGCGGCTCGCTCAAAGTGCCTGAAATTAGCCTCAACCAAGATCAGTTGGATGAGATTAAAAAGTACGACGAGTGGGATAACCCTTATCCTCAACCTTTCCAAACAGCGCTGGCAGCCTTTGTCAATCTGGCGGATAGCTACTCGGATAAACCAGCGACTGCGGCTAACACAGATGCGGCGGCTGATGGTGTTGATATTCCAGTTGATCCTGACGATCCTGATGATCCGCTGATTACACCGCCTTTATATGCCCGTTGGCATGCGCTGACACAGCGCTTATTGGATGGTGATCCCAGCACGCCCGACCGCAATTGGGTGCATAACCTCAATCTTGATCCGCGTTACCGCGTGGCAGCCGGTTTTGGTACATCGGTTATTCAAGATAAGCAAGAAAATTATATGGATGCGGCGTGGGCGCAGGTCGGCGATGTGTTGGAAGCCAACCGCAAAATTCGCGCGGCACAATTCGCCAAAGAGATCAGCTTCATCTGGTACAACAAGAGCATCAAGCCGCTGTATGCCCAAAAAGTCGAACGGGCGATGACGCTCACCGCGCCGATGAACCGCCGTGTCATCTTAGACAGTTTCACGGTTCAGCACACGCTCAGCCAGAGTGTTCTACCGCCGGCACTGGTATCAACAGCGATGCGGCGTGTCGTCCGTCCTCAGGGGCGGTTGATGAGCAAATTGGCTTTTAGTGGTGATGTCCAGCCGGGAAATCTCTACCAGCGCATCAGCAGCGGAGCGGTGCTGGTCGTGCCGCCCAAACTGCCACAGCCGGGTTTGCCCACTACCGACGACATCGCCGACAAGATGACTCCCACCGATATTCCCCCACTGGCAGTTGATTTACTGCGGCGTTTTCCGTGGTTGGTCAAGGCGATTTGGGTCGCAATTATCGCCGTCGCTGTTATTACTTTAGTTTTTGCCTTCACCATTGTATGCCTGCCGATTGGTGCAGCCATCATCTATGGCCTGTATCAACTTTATCTGCGCGTCAAAGGTTGGAGTGATCAACTTGGGGAAGTTGATTCGATCCGGCCTGAAAATCAAACGCCGGAGTCGGTGGATCGGATGCCCAAGAGTCCCGACTTCGTGCTGAGCAATTTCGGTGACACCTTCAAGCCAGTTACCGGCAGCAGTGATAGTGTCGAAGCTATGCGTTTCAAAGATGCCCTGCGCGACACCAACGCCTTGATGGAAGCGACGATTAACACCGGCAAGGAAATCCCGCTCAAGGCCATCAATTTGAATGCCATCAATAACCAAGTGCTGACCGCCATTCATCCCGACACGACCATTCCTACGCGCTTGCTGAACAGCATCAGTGTTCCGGCCTATTTGAACGAAGTGCTGCAATTCCCGCTGTCGCAAGTTTTCCAAGAACTGCTGGCTTATCCCAAAATCGACGTGCCGATGTACAAGCCGCTGGTGGATATTTCGTCGGAACTCTTTCTACCCAACATCCAATTGATCGAACATAACAGCATTACCCTGCTCGAAACTAATCAGAAGTTTATTGAGGCCTATATGGTGGGTGTGAACCACGAATTCGCCCGTGAAATTCTGTGGCGTGAATATCCATCGACCTTGCGCGGCAGTTATTTCCGCCAATTCTGGGATGTGTCCAGCTTCTTCTCCGGCATTGCGGCTGATGATCCACAGCGTGAGCAAAAACTCAAAGCGCTCCATGAGAAGTTGTATGATATTCCCGAAATTCATACTTGGCCGATTCAAAGTGTGCTCGGCGACCATGACAACCGCGAAGTTGGCAGCAGCAAAGAGGAAGAGGTGGTGCTGGTTATTCGCGGCGAACTGCTCAAGAAATATCCGACTGCCGTGATTTATGCCCACCGTGCTAAATGGCAGCCCAAGTCGGATACTGACCCGACACCCGACAACACCAAAGAGCGCGTGCTTGATCCCGACTTTGAAACGATGGGGGATAATCCCTCGCGTGATAAAGTCAAGACACCGCTGTATGAAGCCAAGGTTGATCCCGATATTTATTTCTTTGGTTTTGATTTGACGGCGGAGAAAGCCATCGGAGGCACTGGAGAAAATCCCACCGACGATCCGGGTTGGTTCTTCGTCATCAAAGAGCGCCCCGGTGAGCCGCGCTTCGGCCTCGACATTGATCAAGATCCTGACCAACCAGCACCTACTGTTTATGTCTGGAATGATCTGTCGTGGGAGCATCTGCAATCAACAGGGGCTTCTATCGAACTGACGAATTCCATCACCTTGACCAATCCGCTCGGTACGCCGGATTTTGCCGAAAAGAAAGATCAATATGCCAACGATCTGGCGGTCAAGTGGAATCCCGATACTAATGCGGCTGATCTGGCTTATATCCTTTTTCAAGTGCCGGTACTGGTCGCCGTTCACGCCAGCGAAATGCTGCGCCGTAAATAATTGGAGTCCTCAACATGAGTGAATTCGATCAACTGGGCGGCGAACTGCATCAAGCGCGCAACGATAAATCGTCCGCCAGCCAAAAACTGTTTGAAAGCCAAGAGAAGGTCAAGCAGTTACAGGCGCAGCAGGCACAGTTTCAACGCGCCTTCGATCCGCAAAACCAGAACGATCAGCAGCAAATGGCGGTCTTGCAACGCCGTTTGGAGGCCGCCAATGGAGCGGTCATAAAAGCTCGCTTCGAGCACGAACGCCTAAGCCAAGTTGAGCAGGGCATCTTCAACCGCTTCGGCGAGTTGACCGACCCGCGCAAGCAGTTGATTAACCTCGACGATCAATATCCGATTTTGTTGATGCCGCTGCGTATCGAAACCCGTTGGCGGGTACAAGAACGCCAATTGTGGGTACGGGTTTATCCTGACGATGTGGAAGTGGATTCATTTGAGCCGACTCTTTCGGATGTGGAAGTAGCGAGCGCTCAACGGTTTTGGGCGGGGATGTGGTCGGCGGGTGGAGTCGAAGCCCAACAACGTGCCGCATGGCGGGGTTTGGTCGCCAGTCATGGGGTAGGACGTTCCGCGTGGATCAAGCAGCAGTATCTGCCATTGAGTCCGACACAGCCGACCAAAGCTGATCCCGAAGATGAAATTCTGGTCATCCCAACGGTTAATCCACCTTCGGCTGCTGATAGTACGGTGCTCATCACTTATTGGAAAGCCATTTGGTTAGCAGGTGATGATGTTACAGCGCTCAATAATGCGCGTGCTGCATTAGTCGCTGGTGTTGGTGAGGCTCATGCCACCGATTTGATCACGCAGTACGCGCCGCAAAATTTGGATGAAAAACCGACTACCAAAGCCAAAAATGCGGTGGCGCTTTCAGTCGAATTTCTAGTATTTCCCACGCCGGATGATACCATCACCAAACGTAACTCATGGTCACAGCCAGCCCGAACCACCATCATGCCGGATCGTTTGGTGCTGCTCGGTTATCAGGGCAATTTGACCACGCCTGTTATCAATGAACTCGGTAATCCCATTCCTTCACCGTTGGTTCTCACGCCTGATCCCTCTGCTGCATCCGAGGATCAAGTACATCTCGAAAATGGTGATCTCATCGTCAGCGATGAAATGCGTTGGGTGGTGGATTTTGACCGCGCCGTATCGGTGGGCATGGGTTTTAAAATCAACCTTGGTCAGTGGAATCAAGACCAATGGACGCGCGGACTCAGCCGTTTGATTGTGTTGGGTGTGCGCCTCAGTGGTGGGGCAGCCGGTGGCAAACAGCTTCTCGAAACCCTCATCAACGAT
>JACDGI010000191.1 GCA_013821665.1 Anaerolineae bacterium | reverse complement strand
CCTCGAAAAGCAGTTTGAAACAGAAGCGCTTTCGTGCGGCTCTCGACAATGATTTCCTGTTTCAGCTTCTTACCCAGATTTGATGCGATTACCCTGTGATTACGGTCTAGTTAATTGACCTTTCATGTAGCTCGTGTTATAGTATCCAGAAATCTCGATTAACACTCAGGAGAAAAAGAACATGGCTGTTATTGAACAGGAAACCATGCCAAATATCATCGATGTAACGCCGATTTTGTCTGTTACCCCTTCTGCTGTGGAAGTCATCCGCAACCTGCTTCAACAGCGTAATATTCCAAATCACTCGCTGCGTGTATTTGTTTCTGGTGGCGGTTGTTCCGGTATGCAATATGGAATGGCCTTTGAAGAATCGCCGAAGGAATTTGACAAGGTTGTGGCGATGGATGGCGTGTCGCTTATCGTCGACTCGACCAGTTTTATGTACCTTCAGGGCGCGACGATTGACTATGTTGATAGTCTCATGGGCGGCGGTTTTCGTATCGAAAATCCTAATGCTGAATCGAGCTGCGGTTGCGGTAGTTCCTTCCGTACCGCCAATGACAGCGGTGAAAGTTCAGGCGGTGGTTGCAGCAGTTGCAGCCATTAATCCTGTTATCGTGATGCTTTAAAATAGGCGACCAGATTGGTTGCCTATTTTTTATTTCCGCAAAGAACTGATAACAAGTCCCAGAATACCTGCTCCAGCTAAAACCAATATCGGTAATATGGGTGGTATACGGGATGGAATGGCAACATCCAGATTTTGTGGCGTGGTGACGGTCGCATTTGGAACGGTGCTTCCATCAAGGGGTTGATTTGCTGCCGGAATTGGACCTAGATTCGGTGGCATGGTAAACGTCGGCAAGGGGGTTGGACTGCCCGATGCAACATTGTTCGTGCTAGTGTTACCGCCCGATTCAATGGGTAACGGCAGTACCCCTACCCCAGCAGTTGCTGTTAAAAGCCCTCCCGGCGTTTGTGTCAATATGACTAGTGTCGAACCTGCCTGTTGTGCATTAATGTCAGGTGTGGGTGTTCCCAATGTGAGATCGGGAATACGGCTGGTGTTACCTGTAACTTTGACCAGTTCGTCAAAGACCCAACCTGTGCCACTCGGTGACTGATCGAACTGAAATTCATACCAATGGTAGTAGCTTCCAATAACGGTATAGGTATCACCAGCGCGAATAGTGCCGAGTCGATCTGAGTTTGGATCGGGTTGTGAGCGCACATTTGCCTCTGTTAATGCTTCAAGCAGTGCCGATCCTTCAGGAGTCGCCGTTCGGGTAACTGAAACATTATTATTCACACCCTGCTCATTTGTAGGGATTATCGGTAAGGGTGTTGGCAAACTCACTTGGACAGCCGTTGCTGTGGGAATTGCTTGTTGTGGCGGTTCCGCTCCAACTTGACCACGAAATACGAAAACGCCAATTATTCCTAAAACTAAAATCCACGAATTTCGTCTCATTTTGTTCAATTTACTCACCATGAAACACGATTAATAGGTGTCAACCGTCCCTGCTCAGCATCGCGACGGTCACTGCCTTTAGTCATATAACCTTGATATTCTTGATTAACCAACCCTACGGCAGTCCATCCATTTAAAACGAATGGCGGTGGTGGTATTTTATCATCACCACAAACATCACAGCTTACAGGTATCCACTCACCATTATATCGACGTGCGATATGCATATGGGTGCCGTTTGAAACTCCGCCTTCGCACGAAGGTCTGCCAATATGATCACCAATATTAACATGAGTACCTTCGGCAACTCTTCCATCACTTGCCATATGGAGATAAAGGATCGTCCAGCCGGTTGTTTCGTTCCCATCACCATCAAGGTCAAGTATAACCACACCACCACCACTGCGAGCGATTACTCCGGCTGCCGCTGCTGTACCCCAATAATCGGATATGTAACACGGGGGGCTGCCGTCAGGTCGATCATCGGGCGGTGCAAAATCGATGGCAGACCATGCGCTTCCAGTTCCCCATCCGCCATGAGGGCCACCCGTGAAAAACCACGTTTGTCCTGATGGAAACGGAAATGTCAATTCAGGTTGTTGTAGACCTTGAGGAACAAGAACTTCCGAGTCACCGGCAAGGGGATCACCAAAAAGAGTAGCGTAAGTTTTGTACAAACCATCGCTGCCAATGGCATTTTGCCAGCTTTGATAGTCGCTTTGTAGACTAAAAAAGAATTGAACGCCAATTGTTCCGGCATTCAGATTGCTCGCATAGTTCAATCGGGTTCCGTCGTCAAATTCGAGCGTGTCTGCACCCTTATATTTCCAGCCATAATAGCCTGCATTTAGTTGATTGGCTGTCCAACTCAACTGCTTATACAACCCGCTTCGGTCAAAACCATCAGGTGAAGGTTTTCCTTGGATTGGAAACTGTTTTAGGTTGTCGTCCAATACGGTTTGTGTAAGCCATTGAGATCGATATTGGAGGACAGCCAAAAGCAAGCGGGGATCAACACTGTATTCGATTGCAACACGCTGCACCACTTCAGCCGCCGATAATACGACTTCATCAACCGTGTCGCTGGCTATCTGAATATAGCCTTTCTGTTGTGATAGAAAGCTGTTTACGTCAAAGGCTGTGCTGCTAGGGCCACGCACAAAGCGACTATCGGATATGATTCGAAAGTTAGGAGAATTCGTCGTTGGTTCACCGGGCAAAATGATAACCTGCCCCACTTCGAGAATATTAGGATCGGAGATCTGGTTAACTCTGAGCAGCGTTTGCAGTTGGATACCATGCTCAGCAGCAATTCCAGAGAGTGTATCCCCTGCCTGTACCTCATACGTTGTATTTAGTGGCGTGGCAACAGCATTTTGCGGTAGGTTATTTGTTGGTGATGGCAAAACCGCAACCGGTGCGGGTGTAAATGTTGCTTCTATTGGTAATGGGCCGTTTTCACTTGTGGCAGTAGCAGTGATGACAACCACTACAGGTTCAAGCTTCGTACAAGCAGCAAGAAAAGCTAAAAGAATGACCAACACTTTACCAATTTGCGCTTGTCGTTTTATAGGGTGATTAGTTTTATCTTCTTTCATTTGAGGGTTTCTCATGACGTAGTGTATACTAGCCAATTATGATGATAAGATGAATAATCGTGTGGATAAATCTAACTCAAATGCATAGGAGTAATGTTTAAATGGCTAGTCAAGCAGAAATTGCAGAAATTTTTCCAGTGATGTCTTCCCGCTTTATACCCGCTAAGGCTGAAGGTGTCAATGCAACTATTCAATTTAACCTGAGCGGCGATAATGGTGGTTTGTTCTGGCTGAAGATTACTGATGGGGTATGCGAGTCGGGCCAAGGTCAAGCTGAAAACCCTAAGATGACACTCAAGGCGGCAGCCGATGATTGGTATGCTGTTTCGACTGGCAAAGTGGGCGCAATGCAGGCCTTTATGAGTGGGAAAATAAAAATTGAAGGCGATATGGGTATGGCAATGAAGTTACAGACGATGTTTGCAACCTCCTAATGATTTGATCAAAGTACCGCCCGGTCGCAATTGCCGGACGGTACTCTTATGTAAATTTAGTTCCAGTCTCGACTCTCGAAATCTACATCAATGTCCGACCCTACCATACCAGCATAACCAATCGCATCCTCAATCGCTTCGTGAAGATCATCGTCTTTAGCATCTTCGGCATCTTCGGCCAAAGCTGTTAACAGCCGCATCGCTTGAGAGCCGCCAATTTCACCTAATGACCAAATTGCGACTTGTTGGATTTCGCGCTCATCGGCAACAGCAAGCTGTCCTAAGAGTGTAACAGCTTCTTCAATTTCCAATTCACCTGCCGCTCGTGCAGCTTCATATCGAATTTCAGGGTCATCATTCCGAAGTTCGCGAAGAACCGTTTCTGTCCATCGTTGATCGTAAGAGCGTCCCATCGCGAAAACAGCACTCACACGCATGAGTGACTCATCACTCTCGTATGCTTCTTCGATGGCTTCAGGAATGAATTCTAGGCTGCTATTCGAGATAGCTTCTAATGCACGGCGGCGAACCTGAATATCTTCAGCCGTATCATTTAGCAAGTTGATAGCTACATCTTGTGCCTGAACGGCTTGTTGCTCTGGTATATCACCGTATTCGCCCAGTAAAATGAAGCGTCCAAGTTCACTCACGGCTGCTGCGCGCACTTCAGTGCTTTCATCATTCTCAGCTAAATCAATCAATCTTGATAGCAAATCCAGTGATTCGTTTATCCAAAGGAGATCAATTGCAGAGCTTCTTACACGAGCATCTGCATCATCCAGTGCAAGGTAACTTAGTGCGTCAAAATTCAGATCGAAATTGACTTCACTCGCCTCTGCTAATTCGTTCACTATCTTTCGCTTGTAATCCGCTGATAGATTTTGCCAAGTTGGCTCAAACACTCTCATGGATACATCGTCTAAATCCGAAAGTCCATAATAGATCGCCGCGGGTACATGTTCACCTTGTTGAAGCATTGATACGACTTCTTCAATAGTGGGTTTTTTGGTGGAATTAATTTCCACACCCTCATCGTGATTCTTATCTTCGGTCATATATCAACTCCTTATCACCGTAACGCATTCGTTACCGGGTTAATGACATCATTTAGTAAAACCAGAACTGAAAGTGAAAGAAGCAGCGCGAGCCCAATTAAGTGAACAAGCCCTTCACGTTCAGGAGAAATGGGTTTCCCTCGAATGATTTCGATGACAACAAATAAGATGCGACCTCCATCCAAAGCAGGTATAGGCAGCAGGTTAAAGAAGCCTAAGCCGACACTGATCGTTGCGATGAATAGCAAAATTGGGGTTATCCGCTTTTGCGAAATACTCTGCTCGATAAACACCGCCCCAATTTGACTAATCCCGAGCACGCTTACTGGACGTGCTTCCTGTGGGGTTATTGCCCCACTTAATAGTCGAGATGGTAATTCAACCACTGATGCGATGACATCTCGGACACTTTCGTATCCATATTTGACTGAGTCGCCCAACGACTGCGGTACATAGTCAATTTGTGGAAGTCCCACAAAGGTAATTCCCATTGCGGTATCTTGCTGAACACTGGCAATCACAACGCCGAGTGAACCTTGGCCTTGAGGCGGATTTGCGCGGGGCACTAAGGTAACATCGACATTCTTTCCGTCACGGTTCAGTGTGATAGATACTTGCTTACCCAAGTTTGCTTGAATTTTCGCGCGGAAATCATCGAGACTCGCGAGTGGCTCTCCATTGAAGGCTGTAATCAGATCATTCGGCTTTATATCTGCAAGAGCTGCCGGTGAATCAGGGCTAACATTACGAATCTGCGTGTAAGTTTGTGGTGCTGTAGCGGATGAGGTTGACGCATTGTTAGCAGTGAGATCAATCTGTTGGTTGTCGGTTCCACGTAAGATACTTAGATGTACTGGTTTCTGGGTTGATGAATAGAAATCCTTCAGAAATTCATTTGTGTCTTGGAACTTAGTTCCGTTAATTTCGGTTATGATGTCGTCTTGAAGTAAACCCGCTTTAGATAACACTGATGAATCATCTAGTTTAACAATCTGCACACTTGCCCCAACAATTTGTTGGACCCCTAACAGGGCGACAATCGCAAATAGAACAAACGCAAGAACGAAATTAGCCGCCGCGCCAGCCGCCATAAATATGATCCGTGCTATTGGGCTGGCTTCATTGACTGATTTTGGCTTTGCAATATGCTGGTTAGTAGCAACAGCATCTTCTTGTCGCCGCAAAAATTCTTGTCGATCCGCTTCTACACTTTCTTCGTCAAGAGGGCGTATGACATCCTCGCCTAATGGACGAACAAAACCACCAAGCGGTATCCAATTCAAAGTAAATTCCGTGTCACGCCACGTAAATAACTTTCGAACTTTAGGTGGAAAACCGAGTCCAAATTCCAGAATAGTAATCCCAACTGATTTCGCAGCGAAAAAATGGCCTAGCTCGTGAATGAGTATCAGTGGTGTTAGTACGACAATAAATGCGACTATAACTACTAGTGGATTGTTTTCAAACATCGGGGATTATCCTTATTGACACAACTCTTGGTGACCAGCTTGGTTGGTGTGTCTGCAAATGCATTATAAAGTCAACAAAGAGCTTAAATCAATTGACCTTCATTGACTATTAACGTCCTCATCTTTTATCAGATGTGCCCCACTACCCGCTCCTGCTACCCGTATATCCAATATACCAGATAGGGTTTTCAGCCGATCAATTACCTGTGGCACATCCTTTCTAATACAAATACAATGAACATTAGGGCCGGCATCCAGCGTGTAGCAAACTTGTAATCCTTCTTTACGCCAATGCTTCACTTCCTGCATAACGCCTATACTTGCGGGCTGCCAATAAAAAAGTGGTGGTCTGCTCGTCATCATGACAGAATGCATCAAGTTACTATCTTCTTCAACAACCTCGGCGAATGTCAGAAAATCGCGGTTAAAAAGTGCGCTTTTGCATACTTCTAGGCGTTCATTGACGTGCATTAACCGTCCGGGCTGAAGATCACTCGTATATGCAGACTGATGTCCTTCTGTCGATCCTATTTTTTTATGCGAATCGCTGACAACGACAATCACATCGACGAGATCCCAATGGTCAGGAGATGCGATACTTTCTGCGTATGAACTCTCGTGGTCTTCACCCTGATGCCATTCTGCAAATCCTGTAGGAATGGAGCGCGATGCTGAACCAGAGCCGAGGCGTGCCAATGAGGATAACTCATGCTCAGGCAGCGTGATACCGGCAGCGCCAATTGCAGCAACAGTAAGTGCCGCGAATGATGAAGCCGAAGAAGCAATTCCTGCACCCATAGGGAAGTTATTTCGAGAAATGACAGTTGCATGTTGTGGCAAACTGGGAACATATTGACGAAGTTCTTTTAGATGTTTGGCGACACGTAAGAATGGCTGACCTTCTTGAGACTGACCATTGAGAATAAGCTGATCTACGAGTTGGGTGTCATCCCAAATCACCGTCGTTTCGGTGAATAAACCATCTAGGTTCATACTCAGTGATGAATTCTCAGGTAAGCGCAAATCTTCATTTCGATTACCCCAATATTTGATAAACGCGATGTTCGCGTGTGCTCTTGCAGTGGCTTTTTGAGGCATATGATATTCTGTTCGGTTTATTTGGATGAAGTAAGTAATATTGCCACCTTTACACTTAAGTTCGCAAGGGAAGGTTTCCAATAATTTAGACATATCGTAAATTGTTATCGGTTCGCGCTATGCTATAATCATAAACGATGTAAGTTTTCCCTCAAATACACTTGGAGAATCAATTGAGCGCTTTGATGGGACTTTTTCGAACCATGCGCCCTAAGCAATGGACGAAAAATGTTATTATCTATGCTGGATTAGTGTTTGATGGGCAGCTTTTTCATCCAGAGGCATTTGCCCGTGTGACATTGAGTTTTGTTTTACTGTGCCTTGCGGCAAGCACAGTCTACATCATTAATGATCTAGTCGATATTGAACGTGATAAATTACATCCGAAAAAGAAGTATCGGCCTCTGCCCTCGGGTAAAATCCCCATACCATTAGCAATTACAGCAGCCATATTGCTGCCTATTTTCGCTATTTTTATAGCATGGCTTTACAGTCCGATTTTCTCGGTTATCCTTCTTCTATTCATCGCCATTAACATATTGTATTCATTTCGCCTAAAGCATATCGTGTTGATCGATGTTTTAACCATTACGTCAGGTTATGTATTGCGGGTTGCTGGTGGAGCGCTTGTTATTACGGTAGTGAGGTTTTCACCTTGGCTCTATGCTGTGATTGCATTACTAGCCCTCTTCCTCGCGATCACCAAGCGTCGTCAAGAGTTGTTAGCGCTAGGGTCGACTGCTGGAGAGACACGTCCCATATTTAAGGAATATAATCTCGCACTGCTGGATGAAATGTTGCGTACTGTAAGCACGAGCACCCTCGTTGCATATATTCTCTATACCATTGAATCGCCTTCAATTCTGCTTGCAAACACCAAATTAGCGTTGATTACCGTTCCATTTGTTTTATACGGTTTGTTCAGATACATGTATTTGATATACGTTAAGGGTGAAGGAAGTGCTCCTGACGAGGTTTTATTAAAGGATCATCCGCTTCAATTAGCAATTTTGTTGTGGGGAGTGTCATTTATTATCATACTTTATGTCATCCCTTCGTTTATCAAGTAAACCTATATGAGCCAAACCGTATCTGCCCCTGCCAAAATAATTCTATTGGGTGAACATGCAGTCGTATATGGACAGCCGTCACTAGCGGTTCCGCTGTCGGCATTGCGTGCCTACGCGGAAATTGTTCACTTACCACAAAATTCTGGTTTACGAATTACGGCCATCGATTTAGACAATCAAGAGTTTACGGTCAATTCCCATTCAACAGAATCAGATCAACCACTGGTTAGTGCAGCCCTGCTTTTATTGAACGATCTGGGTTGTACTACACTACCGGATGCCAATATAATTCTCAGGTCGGATATTCCTATTGCAAGTGGGATGGGAAGTGGCGCGGCAATAACTACCGCGCTATTTCGCGCCTTGATATTGTTACTTGGTAAAGAAGTGTCTGATAGTCACCTAAATGATTTGGTCTACGAAGTTGAAAAAATGCATCATGGCACGCCTAGTGGTGTCGATAATACGGTCATCGTCTTTGAGAAGCCAATATATTTCATGCGTGGCAAACCTATCGAACGCATCAAAATAGACAAGCCTTTCACACTACTAGTTGCTGATACAGGTATAGGTGCCTCGACAAAAATAGCCGTTGCTGATGTCCGAACATTGTATAACTCCAATATGATATTTATTACTCGTATACTTGATTCAATTGGGGAGCTTGTTGTGGTAGGTCAGCAAGCAATTGAAAATGGTGACTACGTAAATTTGGGTCATACGATGAATGAAAACCATAATCTCTTGCAAAAACTAACGGTTTCTTCTCCTCTACTTGATAAACTGGTTGACATAGCAAGGGGTTCCGGGGCTCTTGGCGCAAAACTTTCTGGAGGAGGTCGTGGAGGCAATATGATCGCATTAGTTTCTGAAGAAAGCGCTCCGTATATTAAAGAACAATTACTTGATGCTGGAGCGATTCAAGTCTATCAAACAGTCGTTAAGGAATAGGATCGTTTATTTATGCTCACGCTTGTAAAACTGGGTGGTTCGTTGATTACGGATAAGCGTGTTGAGAAGAGTTTTCGCCGTGATGTGGTTAAGCGACTTGCGGATGAGTTTGCTTCTGCTTGTGCTGAAGATCCTCAACTGAAACTTATAATTGGTCATGGAAGCGGTTCGTTTGGTCATTTTGCTGCGAAGCGTGCAAACACAATAAATGGTGTTTCTACTCCGACAGATTGGCGTTCTTTTGCTTATGTGAGCAATGTGGCTGCCGAATTAAATTATTTGGTATGTGAGTGTCTACAGGCTGCTGGTCTCCCAGTGTGGCGCATTCAACCTTCAGCATCTTTGCTCTCTCATAATGGGGATGTTGTATCGATGTCTATGCGGAGTATTGAGAGCGCACTTTCAAACTCGCTTATACCTGTTGTCTATGGAGATGTTTCTTTGGACTCGGTGATTGGTGGAACAATAATCTCGACTGAGAAACTGTTTTTTTACCTCACTAGTGTGTTGTCTGTGGAACGTGTTTTTTTGTTGGGTGAGGTGTCTGGTGTCTATGATTCTTCTGGTGTAGTAATTGATTCTGTTAATGGTGGTAATTTTGGTACATTGTTTTCGGTGATTAGTGGTTCAGGTGGGATTGATGTTACTGGAGGGATGGAAACGAAAGTTGCGGATATGTTGAGTATGGTTTTGAGATCACCTCAAATGACTATACGAATATTCAGTGGCCTCAAAGAAAATTTACTTCATGATACACTTCTTGGGCTAGTACACCCCGGCACCTTAATTTCAAAATAGCTAAATTCTATTCGTGTTTAGCTTCCCATTGTGACATTGTTTAACAATGGAACACCTAATGAATCAAAATCTACCTGCTGTATAGACTTTTCAACCGCATCCAAGCGTGTCGGTTCGCCTATCGGCAAAATAAGCGCCTGATCCATAATTTGTTGCTGCAATTGTGTATATACGGCGAGCCGTGCTGCTGAGTCGGATTGCGTGATGCCTTGATTAAGCAAAGTAGCCAATTGAGCATCCGATACTTTAGACCAATTAAACTGGGAATCAGGGGCAAAAAAATCGTTCAAAAGCGCTGGATCAGTTCCCACGGTTGAGTAAGCAACCAAATTATAATCGTTGGTAGCTACGCGCGCCTTGAGCGCTGTTAGTGTTGGCACCGCTACAACTTTTGCTTTTACACCGATGAGTTGCCATTGTTCAGTAAGATCACGCGCAATATCCGGATACAAATCACCCGATTGGATCACTATCGTCACGTCAGCCTCTGCTCCACCAAGGTCGAGATACTTATTATTGTCTGAATCCAGATAGCCAATCGCGCCTAACAAAGACTGAGCTTTACCCGTATCCGCTGCATAAGCCCCTTCTAATTGACCATTGTAGTAAAGCATATTAGAGGTAACTGGAGCCCAACCAATAGAGGAAAAACGCTGAAAGATCGTATCAAGGATAAAATTTCGATTGGCGCTATAAAGCAGCGCTTGCCGAAATGCTATGTTGTCGGTTGGAAACCGGCTGGTATTCATTAAAAACTGGAGTGGCTGCCCTGCTATCTTGGTAGGCACGATCCGCACATTTGGATTAACCGTTAAAGCGCGGGCATCGTTAGGCAGCAAATTAGTTACAATATCGACATTATTCGAATTGATGCTATCCAATCGTTGTTTTGCCGTTGGCATAAATAGGAATTCAACGACATTAACTGAATTATTTTGTGCGGGTAAATAAAACGACGGTCCCCATTTGTAATCGGGATTGCGTTGGAGAGTAATATGCTTTCCCGGTATATAATCAACAAACATGAATGGTCCGGTTCCAACCTGATGAAACTGATAACGATCAGATGAATATTGTTTAAAACTACTAGGACTAGCAATACCCAGATAAGGTTGGCTTAGCGCATCAAGGAATGGCGCATAAGGCTGGTTCAATTTCAGGCTGATGGTGAAGTCGTCGACAACTTGTGCGCCCGCGTAATATTTTAATAAAAGTGCGCCAGCAATTCCTGCATTAGAATTCAAACTGGCTATACGCTCAAAATTATCGACTACAGCCTGAGCATTGAAAGGCGTGCCATCATGAAACTTCACATCTTTACGCAATGAAAATGTATAGACCAGATTGTCAGGCGAGATAGTCCACTGCGTCGCCAAGCCCGGAACAATCATTTCTTGGCGAGGATCTCGATAAACCAAAGTGTCATATATTTGCCGAAGTACAATTGCTGTTTCATTTTCATTTGAAATATGTGGATCAATGTTCCCGGGCTCACTGCCCAGAA
>JACDGI010000190.1:8022-11491 GCA_013821665.1 Anaerolineae bacterium | reverse complement strand
GGACTGCGCCGGAAAGTAAAGGTAACCTCGATTTAACAGCCGCTGACAATATTGCTAAAACAGTAGCCCTTCTGCCTTATGAGGCAACTATAGCTGTGAAGCCCGACACCTCGTTAGCAGATTTCGGCTTTCAACCTGATGGTATTTTCGCAATTGACGTTATCATGCGAACGAACATCACCCATGCTATTGTTATCGGCAATTTGAACCCATCCGGCGTGAGCTACTATGGATTGGCTGATGATAAAAAGGTGATCTATGTCATGGAACGTCGCGCTATTGATTTCTTACTTATTAATCTTAAGGGTCCGCCCGTAAAATGAGACCGGGATCACAAATCTGGGTGAAGATTATCACTTGAGATGAGCATTTTCAGAGACTAGCGTTATCAGATAAAGATTAGATAAGCCATAATTAACTTGACAAGTTCGTGAAACCTCGTTAATGTATCAAATACGCTAGTGCAGTCATTGTGGAGTAACGTTTCGCGAGAATCCGCCGAAGACCTCGCCACATCACCGACCGGACTAATTTTCGTCATCGATTTGAATACAAGGTATACTAGGAGCTATCTAAACCTTACTGCATTTGCAGCAAGGCTAGGTTAAACAGCGTATGTTGATGGTAATGGCACAAGATAAACGAGAGCAAATTCGAACGCAACTGATTCAGAAGTCACAAAGTCAAGGTGTGGTCACCTACGATGATATTTTGGCTTTGCTACCCGAAGCTGAACGTGATATAGGCCTATTGGACGAAGTCATGGAACAATTGATGGATGCTGGGGTGGAAGTGGTTGCCAGCGCACATGTGGATGTACATCTCCCTGACGATCTCGATCATCCTCCTCAAGATGAAATTATGATGGAGATGGACGAAGACTTGGAATTCGTCATGGGTGATATTGATAACGACCTAACGGCTGATGCCGGTTATCAACAGGCGTTGGATACCGATGATGTCGTTGGTTTGTACCTGAAGGAAGCCGGACGTGTTCCCCTGCTAACAGCAGAGGAAGAAGTTTCACTGGCGAAGCGCATGGAATCTGCGGAATTGGCAACCGAGCAGCTTGAAGAGCTGGGCGAAGACCTGCCGATGGATGATGTTTATACACTGCGTGAACTGATCGCTGATGGCGAAGTGGCGCAGGAACATCTGATTCGCGCGAACGCTCGTCTGGTGATTAGTGTTGCCAAGAAATATATTGGGCGCGGTGTGCCATTTCTGGATTTGATTCAGGAAGGCAACATCGGTCTGATCCGTGCGACCAACAAGTTCGAATACCAGCGTGGGCATAAGTTCAGTACCTATGCGACATGGTGGATTCGCCAAGCGGTAAGCCGTGCCGTGGCTGACCAAGGCCGTACCATTCGTGTCCCGGTACACATGGGTGACCAGTTGAACCGGATGCGCCGTGTGCAGTTGAATTTGATCCAAGAGCTCGGTCGCGAGCCTTCGATTGATGAACTGGCAGTCGGGATGGAAACGACACCTGACAAGATTGAAACCTTATTGGAAATCGCCCGTCATCCGGTGAGCCTCGAAACGCCGATTGATGAAGAAGGCGACTCAACCTTTGGCGATTTCGTCGAAGATGTGAGCAGCCCAGCCCCAACTGAAGAAGTGGCAACTCATTTGCTACATGAGCAGTTGGAAAAGGCACTAGGCCGTTTGCCAGTACGTGAGGCGCAAATCTTGAAGCTGCGCTACGGCTTGGAAGATGGCCGCGTCTATACATTAGAAGAAGTCGGGCAGACCATCGGTGTCACCCGCGAACGTGTGCGCCAACTGGAAGCGCAAGCCTTGAACCGGTTGCGCCAATCGTCAGCGCATGTCATTCTCCGCGATTATCTGTACGAGGAGTAGGCTGTGCCTGCTAAAGGATCACGTGGGCCTTGGCTTTGGCCGCTGCTAGTGACCGCTTTTGGGATTGTCTTACTCCTCAACAACTTCTTGCTGCTGGGTGATTTTAATGCACTCAGTCTGTGGCCGTTAGCACTGGTCGTTATTGGCGCAGTGATACTGGTACGAGGCGATGTATTACCCAGCGCAGAAGGCAGAACATTCGGTATTACACGCGGTAGTGTCGAGTCGGCTACGCTCGAAATCAATGCCGGAGAGATCGATGTCCAATTGAGAGGCTTGCAGCAAGAAGGCCGCCTCATCGCCGGACAATATGCATTGGCCTCACGCCCTGCGATGCGCGTCAGTGATTCCCATACCCATCTGGTAATGAGCCGAGCATCAACACCGTGGTTCTCGCTAAGTAGTTGGGAACTGGGATTGGCGCGTGATTTACCATGGGAATTGTTCGTTAGCACGCACCTTGGACAAATTAACCTCGATTTAGCCGATGTCATTGTCAAAGAAGCTGTTTTGGCCTCAGGCATCGGTGACATACGTGTTATCGCACCGCCTGAGGTTTTAGACCATGTTCAAGTTCGCTCGACCTTAGGCAATATTCACTTGATTACGCCGGTGGGTTATCGTACTCGTATAACGGTGCAGCGTGGACGTTTTTTTGGTGTCCATGCCGATGAAAATCGTTATGAGCAATTTGAAGACCTAGTCTTTGTTGCACTCGATCCACATGAAGGTGCGCCTCTCGTGGAAATTTTTGCGAGTGGCACTTTTGGTGATATTTATCTGACCTGAAAAGCAAATGATGACCACTTCTATGAGCTTCCTTATTCGTGACGGGTTGGAAAGCGATATTGCGGCTTGTCTGCAACTCGATCATCACTATGAAACTGATCTGGTTTGGCAAATGACGGTCGATGAAAAACCGGGGCAGTGGCAGATTGGTTTCCTCAACCAACATTTACCGCGCACCCTTGAAACCGAATATCAAGCCAATGAAACACGACTGCGGCTAGCTTTGCCCAACAATCAGTGTTTTCTGGTGGCAGTCACCCGCGACACCAATAATCTACTCGGCTATCTTTCGATGCGGAACGAACCTGTATACGGCATAGCGCGTATCCACGATCTGGTGATTTCGCTCCCCTACCGGCGGCAGCGGATTGGTACCCGTTTGCTAACAATTGCCCGCCAATGGGCTAAAGAACATGGACTAACTAACTTAATGATCGAAGCGGCGACCCAAAACTTCCCCGGTATTGTATTTGCCCAGCAAAGTGGATTTACCTTCTGTGGATATAACGATCATTATTTCCCTAATCAAGACATTGCGGTATTCTTCAGTCAATCACTGGCTTAGTGCAGGGATTTGACATGGATGTCTTGCTCAGTACGCTGCTCAACTCTGCCAATGAAACACTAACCACAGCGGTCGTTGTGCTGACGGCTTCAATGCTGCTCTACAACTTGAGCCGTAATCTCCGCAACCGTGTAGCTCGCACGTCAGGCATCGTGTTACTGTGCGTCACAATTGTATCGATGTGTGATGTCCTAATCTCGCTGGGGCCAAGCCACAACACCCTCGAAAATATTGTGCGACTTCAGTGGA
>JACDGI010000190.1:0-8012 GCA_013821665.1 Anaerolineae bacterium | reverse complement strand
TCAGTGGATTGGGATTGCGTTTATCCCTGCCGCGACTTTTCACTTGTCAGATGCGTTGTTGGCGACAACAGGTCTACCGTCACGCGGACGCAGGCGGCGGGTCACACGATTATTGTATTTCATCGGCGCGTTGTTTGTCATCGCAGCGGCTTTTACAAATGATTTGATCAAACCGGCAATCCGAGGGTTCGAACTCCAGAATGTTACCGGTGGCGGTCTATTTATTGTCTACGTTGCCTATTTTGCGGCGGCGGTCTCCACAGCATTTGTCAACGTCCAACGCGCCCGACAGCGCTGCCTAACGAGGGATACCCGTCGCAGAATGGGTTATCTCCAGTTTGCGATGCTTACGCCCGCATTTGGTGTTTTCCCTTACTCGGTTTTGTTGGGCATCAGTGAAACTGGGTCGGTAGGGATGCTACTGCTGGTTAATATCGCGAATGCCGCTTTGATTATGATGCTGTTATTTTTATCTTATCCCCTTTCCTTCTTCGGTAGTTCACAACCTGATCGTGTGGTTAAGACTGATCTGCTGCGATTTATGCTGCGCGGCCCAGCTACGGGATTACTGGCACTGTCAGTGATCTTAGTGATTGCACCTGCCTCGCGTATTCTGGGTCTATCCGGTACCAGCTTTATTCAATTCGCGGTGGTCACAGTTGTCCTTTTCTGGCAGTGGTCAGTTACGTTAGCCCTGCCCCTTATGGAAAAACGACTCATTTACTCGGATGAAGATGATGACCAATTGGAAAAGCTGCAAACGCTGAGCGAACGCCTACTGACTCGCTCCGATTTATTGCAGTTATTAGACGCGATTCTTTCTTCAACCTGTGATTATCTACAGGTCAATACCGCTTTTGTTGTGTCCTTGACTACTGCCGACATCGAAACGATTGCAGCAGTCGGGCCACTCCAGCCACAATCCAATTGGCTTACAGAGGAAGCGAGTACATTGCGGGAGCTTCTCTCACAGCACGAAGACGACGAACCTGAAGCAATCCAACAATGGCATTCTTATTGGATCGCGCCTTTATATAGCAAACGCAGTACGAACGATAATGGTGAGCAGATTTTGATCGGTATTTTAGGTTTACAAGCACGGTCTATTGCCGTCGATTTGACTGCTGACGAATGGAGTGTTTTACACAGAGAAATCAAACGGGCGGCTGAAACGCTGGACGATATACGCCTACAATCTGAAATCTATGCGGCACTTGAGGGTTTGTTACCCCAGATTAATATCACACGAACACGGGCGGCTGAGGTTGAATATCGTCCCGGTCGTAACGGGAATAAGGATACGAGCGCTGACCCAATTGACAAAGAACAATTCACCGAGCAGGTGAAAGCCGCATTGAAGCATTATTGGGGTGGGCCGGGGCTGACCAGCAGCGGCTTGCATGAACTCAAAATTGTTCGGGAAGCGCTTCATGATAATGGTGAGAATCCGACTAAGGCACTGCGCAGCATCATCCAAAAAGCGATTGATCGGCAACGACCTATAGGGGATCGCAAGATGCTGAGTCCTGAGTGGATGGTTTATAACATTCTCGAAGAACGTTTCATCGAGCGGCACAAGGTTCGGGATGCGGCGAACAAATTGGCGTTAAGTGAACCTGATTTTTATCGTAAGCAAAAAGTGGCGATTACGGCTGTCGCAGATACCCTCTTAGACATGGAAATCAATGGTGATCATCCTCAAACCTCGTCATAAGTCTCAAGATTAATTTTGCAAGTCAGAACCTCTCGAAATATAATGACTGTTGGGAAGAGAGTAGGGTCACAAATAAACCACATTTATAGTTTTTAACGCATGGGTGATGTGGTACCGATGTGTTGTTTTTTATTGCCGAGGGAACCGGATGTCTACAAATATGCAACGCGGAGACCAAATGCCGCCACCTCTCGATGAAGGTTATTGGTCAGCCTTGTTACATGAGGGAGAGTTTACGGGTTCAAGCCCCGAACAGCCTGAGATCATCGAAGATGACAGCCCGTTGGATGTAGTCGATGAAATGCAGCCACAGCCTAGCGTCCAATCAGCGGCTGCTATCGAGGATTGGCACGACATCGAAAAGACAATGAACAATGATGAAGTGATTGAACTGCATGTCATTGGTTACAACCGGGGTGGTATTCTAGTCGAGTGGCGATCATTACACGGCTTTGTACCAGCTAGCCAATTGACCGATTTTCCCGCGACAGCCAACAGCACCGTTCGGCGGAATTCGTTGCAAGAAATGATCGGAAAGTCGATTAAGCTGCGGGTCATTGAGTTGAACCGTGAGCAAAATAGGCTGATTTTATCGGAGCGGGCAGCGCAGGTACAGGCGGGCGAACGAGCAGGCATTTTACAACGGTTGCAACCGGGCGATTCAGTCGATGGTATCATCACCAATTTGTGCGATTTTGGCGCATTTGTGGATCTCGGTGGTTTAGAAGGACTCATTCATATTAGCGAACTCAGTTGGGGTCGCGTGGGACATCCTGCGGACATTCTGGAGCGCGGCCAAAATGTGCATGTGCATGTTCTGGAAATTGAGCGGCAAGCCGGACGGATCGCACTCAGCATGAAACGTTTGCATCCTGATCCGTGGGCGACGGTCACTGAACGCTACCAAGTCGGGCAGGTCGTCGAGGGTGAAATTACGAACGTGGTAGATTTCGGCGCGTTTGCTTGTATTGAAGACGGATTAGAGGGACTTATCCACGTATCAGAATTGGCTGAGGGTCATTTTCTACATCCTCGTAACGTGGTATGTGAGGGACAGCGGGTTACAGCACATGTCCTGAGTATCGACAGCCGTGCCCGTCGTTTAGGGCTCAGTTTGCGCGTCGAATCGTAATAATATCGGTTATGGATAAGGGCTTGTACTGCGAAATGTTGTAAATATTGCAATTGTTACTGCATTTACAGCATAAACTGCATCATTCCCGCCGAATTGCATGGCGGATGCGAGGGAGCGAGGCGCTGAATCGACATTTTGTGTCGGCGAGAGGCTCGGCTGCCGCCGCTGAAATGACACAAATGCAGCGGATGGCTCGGTCAATGCCACCGCCGTGCAATTTGCATGTGCCGCCGCCAAGTTTGCTTTCATTTTAAGCAGCGGGTTGATAGCAATTGAGGGGCATATAGAGTTCTCCAAAATAGGTCTATTCCTTCTTCTAAGGTAGTGATGGATTAGGAGGGCGGAACATGTTCCGCCCCTACGTTGGGATCTATTGAAAATCGAGTCTCACCTACATTGCAGCCACTACCCTTCTATTTTAGAACATAAGTTCATAATTTGTCAACAAGAATCGGTTCGAGTTTTCAAACCTAAAAGGCCAAAAACAGTTCCCCTTGTTATCCATAACCAATGTTAAGGTACTTGGTTTCAGATAGGCCATTTGCTGGCCTTTTTATTTTTATTAAATAGGCACTCGATCAAAAGACGACTATAATGGAATAGGTCTTGTTATAGTTCGATGGACAAATGAGGTTTCAGCAATAAGTGGCACAACAGAAACCAACTGGAAGTAAACCGGCTCCCAACAGCCGGACAAACAAACCTGCGAATACTCCGCTACCATCCCGCAAACCAGTTGAGCGTTATACCGTCAAACAAGAATTCTGGGAATCGCTGCTCAACAGTCTGCCACCGTGGGGTGACGAAATCGCCGCGATTGTGCTGGTGGTTTTCGGGATTGTTTCATTCCTTTCACTGCTCAACGTATCGGCTGACGCAACAATCTCGGTGGCATGGTCAAATGCGCTGCGCTCTTTCTTTGGCTATGGCAGTGTCATTGTCTCGGCAGGTATTTTGGGTTTAGGTATCGTCATGTTACTGCCCAAAATGGGGGTTGTGGTCAAGCTGGGAACACGCCGCATTTTAGCCCTTGAACTCGCATTCCTCGCGTCATTGGCGCTGCTGCATCTCCTTAGCGGCGATACCGAGTTACGCGCGTTGGCACGTGCCGGTGAAGGCGGTGGTTATGTCGGCTGGGGATTGAGCATTCTGATTAGCGGCTTGTTCGGGACGATACCGGCTATTCTTTTTTACGCAGGTACATTTGTGATTAGTGTCGGCGTTGTTTTAGGGCTACGCGTCTCAAACATGAAGGCATGGCTCTCCAAGAACAGCCAGCGTTTAGGGACAACCGGCCAACAATTACAAACGCAAGCGAATGCGGTACTGGAAAAACGTGCCAATCGTCCACAGTCCGCGCCCGCTTTGAACTTAACACCGCCAACGGTTGGTTTACCGACAGAACTATCGGCGGCAAAGCGCACAACCCAAAATGTGTTACGAATCCGCCCCGATATGGAAAATATCCCGCCATCTCTGAGGCCGGGCGCAACGCCTGCACATAAAGAAACACTGTCACAGGAACTTGGTTTAAGCGAACCCAGTTTGCTGACACTCAATAATCTAAAAGCCAACTTTAACGCGATTGGTACGTTGAAGGGCAAAAAAGAAAAAGGTGGTTATCAGGTGGTGGAGCGTCCCGACGGGCGCATCAAACGCTACTTCAATATTTCGGATATGAAGGAGACCAAAAAAGCACCGAAGCGCGAAGGTTCTTTGCCACCTTTAGAGATGCTGCGCGACATCGAGTTGACCGTGCCGAGCGAACAAGAAATCAACAACAATGTGGTGCTGATCGAAAATACACTGCTCGAATTTGAAATTGATATTGATGTGGTTGATGTAAAAATTGGGCCAACCGTTACGCAATTTGCGGTACAGCCTTTCCGCGAAACCAACACCGATGGTGAAACGTTGATGAACCGTACACGCATCAACAAAATCGCGGCGCTTGCAAGCGATCTGGCACTTGGACTTTCGGCTAAACGCTTGCGCCTCGAAACACCTGTGCCGGGAGAAACTTATGTCGGTATTGAAGTGCCAAACCGCATTCCGAGCGTGGTAGCACTGCGGTCGGTGGTGGAAAGCAAGACGATGCAGGAGCAGCAAGCCAAAGCCAAATCCCCTTTATTCATTCCATTGGGACGTGATGTGTCGGGAGCGCCGGTGGGGGTTGATCTGGCAGCGATGCCCCATGTGCTGATTGCAGGGACAACCGGTTCAGGTAAGTCGGTGTGTATGGCAGCGATTGCGACAGCGCTGGTACTGAACAACACGCCCGATAACGTCAAACTGGTAATGATGGATCCCAAGATGGTGGAACTCAACCGTTTCAACGGCCTGCCCCATCTGCTTGGGCCAGTGGAGACCGACCAAGAGCGCATCATTGAAGTGTTGCAATGGTGTACGCGTGAAATGGATCGGCGCTATAAATTGTTGGAAGAGTACGCCGTCCGCAATATCGATGCCTTTAATGCACGGTTAGGGCGACGACAAAAAGACGAATATATGCCCTATATGGTCATCATGATTGACGAAATTGGTGACCTGATGATGTCGCGACCGGATGAAACAGAACGAACGATAACCCGTTTGGCTCAGAAATCACGCGCCGCCGGAATGCATCTGGTGATCGCGACGCAGCGGCCTAGCGTGGATGTCATCACTGGTTTGATCAAGGCCAACTTCCCCTCGCGTATTTCATTCGCGGTCGCTTCCGGTGTAGACTCGCGCGTCATTCTGGATACAGTTGGCGCAGAAAACCTACTCGGACGCGGTGATATGTTGTATCTGGCATCGGATGCGGCAGGCCCGAAACGTATCCAAGGCTGCTTTGTTTCTGATGATGAGGTGCGTGCGGTTGTCGACCATTGGAAAAAGTGGACTGCTGACCAAGCGGCCAAAGGCAAGTTGGAAATTATCACCAGCGGGCCGTGGGAAAAAGGTATGACGCGCCGCGAAGTCTTGTCGGAAACCGACCCGATGCTTGAACAAGCAATTGAGTTGGTAATTGACGAAGGTGAAGCATCGGCCTCGCTGATTCAGCGAAAACTTGGTTTGGGTTATCCACGCGCCGCCCGCATTGTTGACTTGATGGCCGAGTTGGGCATCATCGGTGAACCGGAACAGGGTGCGCGTGGACGTAAAGTTCTTATTAAGAAGGGTCAAGATCCCTTCAAAGCGGAGTTGGAAAAGCGAGCCAAAAACCGCAGCTAAGTAGAATTATTTTTCCTGAAAGAACATTATGATGGCGCAGACAGAAATCAATCAACGGAATATTCCCGGTCTGAATGCGCTCATTCGCAGTTTGGTCGAACAGGAAACGCTCGGCCATCCCTTTTGGGTTGGCGGGACTGTCACTCGACGATTCAACTCAGACGCGGGACATTTATATTTCGATCTCTTGGATGAAGATTACTCTATTGGCTGCATGATTCGAGCATCTGTTAAAAACAATCTCACCTTTGAGATTAGCACCGGCATGGATCTCGAAGTTTATGGCTGTATCAGAGTTTATGAACGAAAAGCAGACGTTCAAATCGAGGTTGAGCAAGTTAGGCTTATTGAGACGCAGCAAAAGCTGGTCGACACCAACCTTCTCAATCGACTCGCGCAGGAAGGACTTTGGCCGCGTGAGAAAAAGCCAATGCCCAAAGTCATCCGCAAAATAGGCCTCGTCACCAGTAAGCAAAGTGATGCTTTACATGATTTTGAAGATACGTATCGCAGTGAGGGTGGCACGGCAGCAGTTAAGCTCAGTGATGTTCGATTACAAGGTGAGCCAGCGCCACAAGTGATTGCCGATGCAATTAAACGCTTAGGTAAAAGCGGTGATGTGGACGTTATTGTGCTGACGCGCGGCGGTGGCAGATCAGCCGACCTTGCTGTTTTTGACAGTCTGCTGATTGCTGAGGCCATATGTAGTTGTCATGTACCGGTTATCACTGGAATAGGCCATCAACGCGATCATACGCTTGCGGATGAAGTATCAGACTATAAAGCGATTACTCCGACAGCAGTTGCTAGCTTTTTAGCACGCATCAAACCACCAGAAGAAATAAAACCGATAGCTGCTTCAAACAATCGGATGCTTTACGCGGCTATCGGGATTATCGTTATCGCAATCGTGATTATTTTCCTGTTACTCACAAACCATATCTAACCTGTGCGGCTCAGGCTTAGAGTAGATATTGCTGGGTGAATGGCTCCATAAGCTGCGGCAAATCGTTGGAGACTTTATTGACCGCCTTTGAAACCGGATAAGCCTCTAAGCCATCGTCCTCGTAGGCTCTCATCAAGCCTTGCAGAATGGGCAGTGGTTCTTCATCCGGTGACAGCCAAAGTGCGTAGTCTTTTGGGTGAATGATGACCGGCATCCGATGATGATACTGCTGCATAAAGGCGTTGGCTTCAGTCGTCAGTATAGTGCAGGTGCGGAGTTCACCGCCATCAGGATCATGCCAAATTTCCCACAAGCCAGCCATGCCATATAATTCACGATTAGGACGGTGTACGAACATCGGCGTTTTCTCTTTGCCGTGTTCCTGCCACTCGTAGAAGCCATCCGTCGGGATAAGGCAGCGGCGGCGGCGAAAAGCAGCACGGAATGATGGCTTCTCGGCAGCACCTTCGGAGCGAGCATTAATCATCTTGGAAGCCATCGACATATCTTTGGCCCACGAGGGAATAAGCCCCCACCGATGATAAGTCGCCTCAGTGGGATTTTCGTTCGTGATGACCATAACAGGTTGAGTCGGGGCTATATTATAACGGGGCTGCATCTGTGCAGGCGGCGTTGAAAGATTAAAAGCCTGTTGTACTACTTCAGGATTTGCAGTAAGGACAAAGCGACCACACATAGCTATTTCCTATCGCTAGTCGTGCATTTTGAGAAGTCCATTATACAGAAATCTTGTTCTGAATTCAACCGTCAATTGAGTGCTTGAACGGGTGGGTTACTTCTTTTTAGGTTCCGAACGTCCCATTTCGCTGACTTGACGAAGTAAGGCCAAAACCGCTAGTCCTAGGCCAATAATTTCGCCCGTGGAAGCCGGATTACGCTGAGTTCCGTTTTGCCGCACATCATCTTCAACCGCGCGAGAATAAAAGTAAGCACCGATTAGGCCAAAAAGGCTGCCGACGATGCCACCAATAATCAGACGC
>JACDGI010000981.1 GCA_013821665.1 Anaerolineae bacterium | reverse complement strand
GTCGGCAGCCTCGCTGGAGTGGTTGGCGCATCGCTGTTTATGGTTCCGCTAAATTTTTGTGCGCTTGAGGCTGAACGTACACCAGCCGACCACATCACAGGCTTGCTATTGATGCTGCTCGGTTTTGGCTTAGCGGTTTGGCTGGGGAAATGGGGATTATCAAGAGTCCTGAGCGGTCAACGTTTGTTTCCATATGCAGAACAGCAGCCGGGTTCATTTTCAGGGCGCTGGTCAGGTTTACTTGCATTTCTGTTCTTACTGCCGACGGCGACCATCCTCATCGTGTTCAATTACATCCCGATGGCGCAGACCTTCCAATACGCCACCCTTTTAGCGCGTTTCGGCACACCCAAAACCAAGTTCGTTTGTCTGAGTAATTTCACCAGCTTATTGAACGATCCAATCTACCTTCACAGCCTAATCCTGAGTTTCATTTTTGCGGCTGGCATTGTCCTGATTGGACTCACTTTATCGCTGCTGATTGCCACGATGGCTTACCAACCAGTCAAAGGCGCACGTATTTATCGTTCATTACTCATCTGGCCCTACGCCCTGTCACCCATTGTCGTTGGCACCATCTTCCAACTGCTGCTTAATAATTCCGCCGGTATCATCAACCATCTACTCGAAAAAAGTATCGGCGTTAAAGTGCCTTGGCTGCTCGATCCGACCATCGCACCCATTACGATTATGTTGACTGCCGTGTGGAACCTCATCGGCTTCAACATTTTGTTTTACATCGCTGGCTTACAGAATGTCCCCAAGGATTTATTGGAAGCCGCATCGATTGATGGCGCGAATGCTATTCAACGCTTCCTTCAAATCACATTTCCGCTGCTTGCTCCATTCACATTCTTTCTGGTTGTCACTAACTCGATTTACGCCTTTTTTGAGACATTCGGCCTCATTCGTGTGCTGACCAACGGTGGCCCTTTGGGAACAACATCGACAGCCATGTATGGGGTTTATCTACTGGGTATTGAAGGCAAAGATCTGGGTCGATCAGCCGCCCAATCCATCATTCTGCTTCTGGTTGTCATTGGCATCACTATCGTCCAATTCCGCGTCAGCAACAAAACAGTCACTTACGGAGCCTAGAGGATGACCACACTCGAACAAACTCCCGCAAATCTTATCACTTCAGCACCGGCTTCAAAGCGACGCTTGCCGCGCTGGCTGCCACAACGTTGGTACGTGCATGTCGTGCTGATTTTGTCGGTGATCATCATCGGCTTCCCCATGTTTTATGCCGTTCTGGTATCGACGCAGAACAATGGGCAAGTTTTTTCATATCAATTTACGCCGGGCTCTCATTTCTTGGAAAACCTCGATGTGGTGCTAAACCAGCGCGGGTTGCTGCATTACATGGTCAACAGCATCGGCATTAGCATCATCTTTACGCTCGCCAAAGTGGTCTTTTCGCTCACTTCTGGATTAGCCTTTGTATATTTCCGCTTCCCCGGCAAGTGGTTGGTCTTTGGCTTCGTGTTATTGACTCTCATGCTCCCCACGGATGTTCTCATTATCTCGCTTTTCAGGCTGGTTTCAGCCGATTTGAAATGGGGTGATAGTTACTTAGCGCTCGTTGTTCCGTTTATGGCAAGCGCGACCGGAACCTTCCTCTTCCGCCAACATTTCATGAATATTCCCGCCGAACTGTCGGAAGCCGCGCAGTTAGACGGCGCCAATCCTTGGCAGTTTATGATGCAAGTGCTTATTCCAATCAGTTGGAATGTGATCGGTGCTTTGGCGGTCATTCAATTCGTCAGCAGTTGGAACCAATTTTTATGGCCGTTCATCGTTATCCGTAAACCTGAACTCCAGATGATTCAAGTTGGCCTTGCATCTTTGGCCGGTGGCTCTGAAACCGGAGATAGCTACGGGCCAATGATGTTGGGAACCGTACTGGCTAGTCTGCCACCACTGATCGTTTTTATTGCTTTACAAAAGCAGTTCTTGAGTGGCTTCGCACTGACACGCGACAAGTAACGTTTTGTGTGGTTACGCCCTTTTCACTGAGAATTTACGGAGGATGAGATGTCACCATTTAAGATCATGACTTTTAACGTCAAAGGTTCATATTACGAGGATGGCGAAAACAATTGGCCGTTACGTGCCAACCTCAACAGCGACACTATCAACCACTTCCAGCCGGATTTGATCGGCTTTCAAGAACTCCAGCAAGGGAATATTGATCATTACGCCCAAACCCTAAATGGTTACGACTATGAACTAGGGGCAGAAACAGCCCGCGAAAACAATTCCGGAAGTGGTTACTACTGCGCCATCTACTGGAAAACTGAACGCTTCGACAAGCTCGATTGCGGTGTTTTCTTCCTCAACGAAACACCCGATCACTATGCGCTGGATTGGGGTGTCACAC
>JACDGI010000189.1 GCA_013821665.1 Anaerolineae bacterium | reverse complement strand
GCCATCATCGGGCGGGCGTTGGAAAATGGCTGGCGCGACCGCTGCTTTATCGCCACCAAGGTCAGTGGGAAATATTCACGGGCGGACATCCGTACAGCGATTGAAAACAGTCTGCGGGCGCTGAAGGTGGATATGGTCGATTTGTACCAGATTCACAGTTGGGATCCGCAATACCCGGTCGAAGACAGCATGGATGAGATGGCAAAACTCCGGCAGGAAGGCAAAGTGCGCTACCTCGGTGTGTCGAATTTCAACGCCGAGCAGATGCAACGGGCGCTGCAAACCGCGCGGTTTGAGTCCAACCAGCCTCGCTACAACCTGTTTGACCGTGAGATAGAGGCGCAGGACATACCCTTTTGTGAGCATGAAGGCATCGGCATTCTGGCGCACAGCCCGCTGGCAAAGGGTTTGCTCGGTGGGAAATACACAGCGGCTACAACCTTTCCGTCCGATGACGAGCGCTCGAATTTCCCGCGCTTTCAGGGACAAACTTTTGCGCGTTATTTGAGTGTGGCTGACAAACTCAAACAAGTCGCCGCCGACAAAGGTTTAACGCTGGTGCAGTTGGCGATTGCGTGGCAGCTTCGCTTACCGGCCATCACTTGCGTACTGGTCGGCGCGAAGTCTCCGCAGCAGGTAGCCGATTACATTCCTGCGGTGGGTGTCACCTTCACACCGGACGAACTGGCGCGCATCGAGACGATTTTGCAGGATGCGCCGGATCAATAAGCAATATCTATGCGTATTAAAATAAACGAGAATCGTAGAAACAAGGAAATATCATGACAACAAAACCCCGGATTTATACAATGCCTTTCGTGCGTGTCTATCCCGAATATGTCAATAAGGCGGAAAAAAAGGGACGCACGAAAGCCGAAGTCGATGAAATTATTCTGTGGTTGACCGGCTATAGTCAGGCAGGTTTCGAAGCGGAACTGGAAAAACAAACCGACATTGAGACGTTTCTCACGGACGCGCCTCAACTGAATCCTTTGAGGACTTTAGTTAAAGGCGTGGTTTGTGGTGTCCGTGTGGAAGACATCCAAGAACCCACGATGCGTGAAATTCGCTACCTCGATAAACTCATCGATGAGTTAGCAAAGGGAAAAACGATGGAGAAGATTTTGCGGAAGCCATAAATCTTTTGACCATTTTGGCAGTTGGCGAAGTTGGCGGCGACAATCCGTTTAACAAAGTCGCAGCGGTTTCATCCGATCGATCCGCCAAAAACAGGGTTAATTTGCCAATTTCGCCAACCGTTTCGCCAAAATTGCGTCGTGAAATTGACAAGCAAATCGTGCTTAGAAGCTTACAACATACTCTCGCCGCCATCGATGTTGATGGCTTGGCCGGTGATGAAACGCGCGGCAACCGAGCAGAGATTTAGGAAAGGATGACTTTAAGGATGATTATTGGGATTATCAATTAAAAATCCTTCGCTGATGGCGGCATTCAGAAGATTTTTATCTGAACTTAAAAATGTCATCGGCTCACCGAGAATAGTCGTGGCTTCAACCCCACTTGCTAGTTGAATGGCATCTAGAGAACGTAATGGATAACGATTGAGCAAATCACGGGCGCGACTCAAAACCATGTCCTCTAAAGCAACGGACAGATATTCTTGTCCGAAATCAGCTAGAAAGCGAGTTTGCAAAATAACAATGTCAGCCGAAGAAATCGTTCCTTCTCGTTGACGGCGTGCCAACGTCGAAAAAACCTCTACCGCTGTCAAGTCACATACGACAATCACGTTACCAGCCGCCAAATCAGTAATATTTCTGAGCCACGTTGAGCCTGTTTCAGCTAAATAATGTTTGATGAGCGCACTGGTATCGACGTAGTAACCGCTCATTCTTCATTACGGTCTTCGCTGATGAGATCCGCCGATGGACGGGCGTTGAGTGGAAGGATACCCGCCGCAAGAACCTCGTCATCGGTCGGAATACGCGTATTCGGTGGCGGTCGATGAGCAGAACTCAGCAGTCCAGCAGCAGCCAGTTTTGTACGGGCAGCTTCCCGCGCTGGATTAGTCACGGCCTTATCAGCGGCATCTGGTGCTTGAATAATGATGTTGATGGGGCCGGGGAGAATATTATCGGGAACTTTTACCGTCAATTGACCATTTTTATCCACGATGGCAGACAATTGAATTGTGACCATTTTAGACATCCTTAGATGCGGCATACTTTGAGTGGATTATAGCATCAAATTGTTGACTATCACGGAGTAGGAATAGGTGTTGGAAATACGTCTGTGTACGGGCGCAATGGAGGATATATGAAAACGATAAAGAATGTAATCAGAATCAGGATAGTAAGGACGAGAAATATTCGCAGCGGTGTTATAAACTTTTTCGGTTTATCGTCCACTTAGAGAATGCCTATCTACAACATGCTCTCGCCGCCATCAACGTTGATGGCTTGGCCGGTGATGAAACGCGCGGCATCCGAGCAGAGGAAGAGGACGACGCTAGCGATTTCTTCAGGTGTGCCGTAGCGGGCTTGAGCATTATTTGGAGGGGTTTCAGGCATCTCGCCGTCCGCGATATTACCGGGGCAAACCGCATTCACACGGATTCCGAGCGGCGCAAATTCGCGGGCGCACTGCTTGGTCATGCCGATCAGTCCGGCCTTGCTGGTGACATAACCGACACTGTCTAAGAGGGGATTTGGATGTCCGGCTGTCGACGCGATATTCACGATCACCCCGCCACCTTCATCGGCCATCACACGTCCAGCAAGCTGGCTCACGAAAAAGGCGCTGTTGAGATTGACTTCCATCAAACGCCGCCAATCCCATTCATCGAACTTGGGCATGGGGCCACCTTTAAAGGTGCCAGCCGCATTAATGACCATATGGATACGTCCATAGGTATCCCGCGCGGCTTCGATCAACGAGCCAACCTGAAAACGGTTGGAAGCATCAGCTTGCCACGCGGTGGCTTTGCCGCCCGCAGTGATGATTTCTTGGGTAACTTTTTCGGCGCGGTCGGGGTTGAGATCGTTAACAACGACCGCCGCGCCAGCGCGTGCGAGGGTTAAGGCAATCGCTCGTCCGACATCGGCACCTGCGCCGGTGACGATAGCCGATTGCCCGCTAAGATCAACACTAAACGAGTTCAAATGGTCTGCAACCAATCCTGTAAGGCCGTGTTGGCACCAAAATGAAATTCGCTCGAACGAGGATCTTGCAGCATACGATCGGCATACGGGGCGACATAATAATGTGCGCCGTGTTTGTAGGCGGCATTATGATTTTCACAGACGGACTTCCCGTATTTTTGCCACTGCCGCCAGTCGTTTTGGCCCATGATGACCAACACACGGCTTTCAATCGCGAGTACAGCCTGTTCATCTAGCGCGTTGGTAGCGAGGACAACACCGTAGGGCAGTTGTACACGGGCAAACAAACCAAATGAGTCACCAAGTAAGCCGGTTCCAGCCGCTTGCGCCAAAATAACCACGCGTTTGCGATCTAGATGCGGTTGTTCGAGCGCCACTTCGTAAGCATTCACGGCATCTTGAGTGGTCGAACCACAACCACCCGCACCGCTGCGACCTGTGCCACGCTTGTCCCAACGGAAAACGGCATAACCGGAGGCCAAACCTGCCTGAGCAAAATGGCTGTAGCCTTCGCGATCATCACAGCCTGCATGATGCAAAATAAACATGAGCGGGAAAATTTTCTGACGTGTGGAAAGAATCGGATATTCAATCTGTCCGTCTAGACGCACGCCGTCACCAGCAAATACAATTTCCTCGGTGTGGGCAACCGCGACACGCTCGTCTATTTGGTTGACAATCATATATTGATACTCCATCTGGCTGATCGAAAAAGGGATTTTGCGATACTGGTAACAACGTAATATTTTGCATCAGTTACGCACAGATGAAGTTGACAAACAACAGTATAGCAACTTTTTGACGATATGCACCTATGACTTTTGGATATTTGTCATCTTTTTTACGTTATTCAACTTTTCTCACTTTGAGGTCGTTCATGATGAGAAGATTAAATTTAGCGATGAAAACTTAAAAATTGAGGGAGCAGTACGCGAGTAACTTGACACTCTAGAACACGAGTGCTACCCTATGCAAAGGTTTAGATTCGGTTTGTATGATTTGCAGGGGGTGGCGTTGGCGCTGGAATTCAACAAATTGGTCGAACAGCTCCAAAAGATGGGGCGCATGATTCACGAGATCGATTTCGATGTTAGTGATCGCCTCGATATTGCAATCCAACGGTTTGAAGCTGCGTGCGACCTTGATTTTATCCACGAACGTATTGAAATGGTACGCCGGCCCGATGTCAGCGGCTACCGTGGCGCAGCCCCCCTTGATGCTCCCTTCCATGAACGCATCTGTGACATCTTCCCGCTGCCTGAAATTCCCGATAGTGCGACCATTATCGCTGCGGATGGCTCCCAAATTTACCCGAACGAACAATGGCGTATGCCCTATTACCTGACGAATGTCGGGTTGTTTGTTTATCACCACGGAGACGAGCGCACACCGGAGCAAATCAATCTGCCTAAGCTGGTTTATCACCCAGACCATGTGCGCGATAAGAGTAAGCGCGTCCTCAGCAGCCGCACGATTGATGCCATGCGAACCGTGCGTGAAATGCACGAGTTGGGCAATGTGGCGTGGAACATGCGCGACGAGGCACGTCCACTGATTGCGCTCTACGATAACCACCTTATGTTCTGGGCCAATACCGATGTGACCGGACATGTCGAGTTAATGAAGAAATATTGGGGCGGGTTGGTGCATCTCCATGACGCGGGCGCACTGCTGGGCGGCTATGTCGATAATCCGGTGCGGAGTAAGATGGTCATCCGCTTATTGAATTTGCTGAACCTGAGTGAAGAGGACATCAAAGGCAATGATCTCGGTTTCGGTGACATGGAAGGGTTGAAAGACCTTGACCTGTTCAACGTACTATTGGGGCCGGGTGATCGTTCGGCATTGATGGTTCAAAATTCTCCACGCAATCTCCTTTATAAGAAGCGCGGTGTGAATTATGAGATTGCCTGTTTTTATGTGAAGGTCAGCAGTGGCTATCAGAATGCGATTGCGCGGGTGGATATTCCGATGTGGGTGGCGCGTGACCGGCAAAAGGTCGATCAACTGCACGCCTTGATCTATTCGCAGAGTGCCATGCAAGGGCGTAATCCGTATCCTTATGTGCTAACACGCGCGGACGAATTAGCCGTGGTGACGGGTAAGGATAAGATGAAACTCGAAGAGATGATCCGTTTGGAGTGGCGCTTGAACCAGCCGGATATTGATCCATTAGTGATCTCGGCCAAGAATTTTGGTAAGCGAGTGGCCCGCAGCCAGAAGCGGTTGCATGAGTTGTAAAATACCAAGGCCTTTTAACCGCAGAGGCACAGAAGTAATACCAAGAAAGTAATGCGAATACCAACCCCCACCCTAACCCTCCCCCGCAAGCGATGGAGGGAACCAATCAACGGTTGATGTTCGCAACAGTTACTTTGAACGACTGAGAAAAGCAGAGAAGTCCCATTAACAAACTCTGGCCTTAACCTTCTCCTATAAGAGGAGAATAGAGGTAAAAACATCGAAGCATAGATCGAGTGGAGGCAGTGGCTCAATGATGACCGTACAAGAGCAATTCATGGTGGGACGCGTGCTGAGAGCCAGCACACGCGGTTTCGCCTGTGGCACCCAGAGCAACCGCGTGAACAGTAATCAGGATTTCGGCGCGTTCGTCAGCGCACCGATTGCCAACGACGAGTCGATTCAGGCAGTTGGCCTGATTTACGCCGTCGAGATTAAAGACGATTTGCTGGTTAATGAGTTGGTGATGGCTGATTCGGTGAATAACAGCATTCTAAAAGACCAGCGCGAGAACCGCATGGTTCCGATGGAGATCAGCGTCTTGAACATCGGTTACCGTTATAACAACGGGGCGGTGGTTCACAGCTTACCGCCACGTCCACCGATGAGCCTGAGCCAGGTGGATTTATGTACACGGGATGTGATTCTTGATTTCACACGGCGGCATGATTATTTGACATTGATTTTGAATGCAGCGGAAGTGCCATCGGATGATTTGTTGGCGGCGGCCATCCGTTATGCTTCGTGGCAGTATGATGATGAACATCAGCGCTACCAATTTTTAGTGGGCTGCGGGCGGGCCATTGCACGGCAGTTGTCGCACGATTTGAAGCGCTTGGAGCATGTGCTGGCCTTGATTCGACCTGCCGCTTCAGCTTAATTATTGGGCCCACAGGATTTCCGTTGGTCGCAAAATTGGCAGCAATGGCAAAGGGAGTCCTTTTGCCAACACAATCAGCCGTCCAAACGTAAGCGGAAGGACTCTGACCACAGCAAGGGTGAGAGGCAGGGTTCGACGACGCTGGTGGTCAAGGTTTGCTTGACGATGAGCGCAATCTGTTGGTGATGTACTGCTTTAGCAGCAGCGAGGGCCGAGGCTTTGATACCGCTTTTTTCGCGCTCACCGTTAGCGGCGGAAGGGCGGGATGATAACTGGTTGTGACCATTGATTTTGTTGTTCATAACCCCTCCAAATAATGACTTGCGTCATGTTCCAAACTACATTATGATGATAGCACAAAATTTCGAATAAGGCAAGCATTTTCTATCCGATTCTTGCTCTCTTTTCGAGCAATTTTGAGGGAGAAATTTGCTTCCTTATTTACTAGAACGTGCAGGGCGCAGAATTTGTTCAAAAGTGGTAAAACATTTAACCGCAGAGACGCTGAGAAAAGCACAGAGACATAACGCAATTTAACCTGAGTCCGAAATATGAATTCTCATAAAAGTAGATTCAAACCAAGGAGTGCATTCAAATGGATACGTGGTTGAAAACATCGGTCTGGCAGCAGTTTGGCGCGGCTATCGATACGCTGGACGACGCGCTGCGGCTCTGCCCCGATCACCTTTGGACTGAGAACTTGTGGAAAGACAGTGACGATATGCGCTACGGACAATTTTGGTATATTGCTTATCACACCCTGTCATGGCTCGATCTTTTCTTAACCGGCACCCAAACGGGCTTTGCGCCACCGCCTCCATTCATCCGAGGTAAACTACCGGATAATCCCTACACAAAAGAGCAGATTAAAGGGTATCTTGACCACTGTCGGGCAAAGGCTCAGGCGACCATCGAGGCTTTAACGGATGAGAAGGCGCGTCAAATCTGTGTGTTTGAATGGATGGAACCGAGTTTCTTGGAGTTACAACTTTACAGCACGCGGCATATTCAGGAACATGCGGCGGAGTTGAATATGCTGCTGGGACAGCACGATATTACGGGTATGGATTGGGTTGCACAAGCGCGGAAATAAGCCTCTTAATGAGGTTGTGCAGACGGAGATAGTGGTCACATGGTAATTGGATGAGGCCTACCCCTAACCCCAGCCCTACATCAGCTACCTTGCGCTACGCTCAGTCGCTGATAGCCCATAGCAACAGGGGAAGGGAGCCAATACAAAGTTTAGCCACAACGGACATTATTCTAGAGAAAAGCGAAAGCATATGGCCGAGAAGCTGCACTTTTTATTTATGATCCATCCGGTGCGTGGGCAGGCGTTCTTTGATGATATGCAGCCCGAAGAAGAAGCGGCCATGGGCGCACATTTTGCTTATTTGCAACAGGCTTTAGCTGATGGTATTTTGCTGCTGGCTGGCCCTATGCTCGATGAAACCTTTGGCGTGGGTCTGTTACGCGTCGATTCGGAAGAACAGGCACGCGAATTTTTGCGGAATGATCCGTCGGTGAAGGCCAATGTGCAGCGCCCCGAACTGCATCCGATGAAGTTGTCGTTGTGGGCGGGGAAATAGAAAGTTAATTTTATGGATGGCATCCAGATTAAAACCGCACGGATGGGCGATCTTGACGATGCAGGGCGAAAAGCAGTGGTTGATGTTTGCGCAGACGCTTTCAAGATGCCTGAGTTTTACGACTTGTTTAGCTTTCTCAAGCCGGATAATTTACATGTGATGGCCTATCGGGATGCTGTTCTGATTGGACACACAGTAGTAAGTACACGCTGGATGCAACCGGAAGGACTGTCGATTTTGTGCAGTGCCTATATTGATGCGGTGGCGGTAGCCAGTGCGGAACAGGGAAAAGGCATCGGCAAAGGGCTGATGCAACATGTGGCTTCGGTCATTACTGATTATGAAATCGCAGGTCTGGAAACAGGTGTGCCGGGTTTTTACGAAAGCGTCGGTTGGGAACTGTGGCGGGGTTCATTAGCGGGACGTGGTGATGATGGGTTAATTCCCACGCCCGAACAAACAGGGGTGATGATTTTGCGGCTGCCCAAAACGCCCGCGCTTAACCTCGATGGGCTGTTGACAATTGAGGATCAGAAAGCCCGCATCTGGTAGGGAATGAGAAAATAGAAATATAACGAGCGGATGTGGGTACAATTAGGGGATTATTGCGATACACCACCCGAAGGAGCAAACGATGGATAATCCGCTGGAACTGAAGCTGCCAGATGATCCGATTGACCGCATCCATACAATGGCGCTGGATCTGGCCTATGGGGTTTCGCGCGGGTTATGGGGTACGAACTTCACCGTCGACCGCACAGCCAGAGAAGAAACATGGATGAATTGGTCAAATGCGCCCGGTGGTGCCGTGAACTTTGATGATTATATGACCAAGAAGTGGGCGGATAGTCCACCCTCGGCTTATGTGATGCTGTCCTTCGGCTACTTTGTCGAATTCGAGCAGAAGGATGGTTATCTGCTGACCGCCAAAGCCTTCTCGCTTTTAGAGAAGCCACTCGCGCCACCTTCCGTTTTTATCTCCTATGCACGTAAGCCCAGCAGCGCTTTAGCCTTACTGATCGAAGCACGGCTGAAGTTGGAAGATCGCAATTTACGGGCTTTCATCGACAAGGATATTCCGCTGGGTGATGAATGGCGGGATGTGCTGGTGCAGCGCATCAATGCCAGCCAATATTTTGTGCTGCTGCTGACGATGGATACACTGCTTTCTAAGCCTGTTGCCGAAGAGATCGACATCGCGCTCAAAACTACTACCTGCAAGATCATCCCGATTTGTCATAATGGCTACCGCTTTGGTGCGGAGTTTCCGGCGAGTTTGGGCGAGCGGGCTGTGAGCGCCGAACTCATCAATACCTTGGCGACCAAGAACGCGCTCGTCGTCGAAACCGAAAGCGCCGCCAGCTATGAAGACAAAGTGAATCGCCTGTTGGGACGGCTGGGTTATTCGACCATATAAATGCAATTGAACCGCAGAGCTATTTTTAACCACAGAGACACAGAGGGTTTAGAGAAGAAAATTATGAAAACAACGCGACCGATATTGATTTCAGTGATTCAGTATATTAACGAGTTGGAGTCGGGCGCTTTACGCGTACCGGATTTAGTGAGTCGGCTGCCTGATTTAAATGTCGATGGAATTGAATTACGGCGCGAATCATGGCCGGATTATGCCAACGAGCTAGCCGGTGTGCGCGATCAATTACAAGCCATGAAGCAGATGGTGACGTGGGCTACGGGCAGCACGTTGTTCAGTGAGGATGCTGCCGCCCAAAAGATGCTGCTGCATGATTTGGATACCGCTAAAGCGCTCGGATCGCCGCTGCTGCGCGTGTTCCCCGGTGCGACTCCAGCGGATTTGTCGGATGCGAAATGGGCCAACGCGCGTGAAGCAGTAGATTATGCTACCTCACTGGGTATCGATATTTCGTTGGAAAATTGGTTTAAGCTGCCGGGTGGACGCTTGAGCGAGTTGGCCTATATCACAAAGCACATCGAGTCACCCACGCTGAAGGTCAATATCGATGTGGGTAATTTCGCGGTTCACGGCGATGATGTGCTGGAGGCCATTGACCAATTGGGGCCGCGCGTGAATTATGCCCATCTAAAGGATGCGCTTGACGGCAGTACGACTTACCTCGGTGGTGGGACATCGCCCATTGATGCGATTGTCAGTGCCTTGGAGGCGCTGCCCCAGCCGATTATCTACTGCTTTGAATTTCAGGGTGGTGGCGAGGCTGAATCGCGCATCGCTAAGAGTCTCGCTTATTTACGGGAAGAGAATTAACTGTGGCGAATCGACCAAGTGTCTATATCAGTTACGCGCACACCGATGGCATGGATTTTGTCCGGCGGCTGGGCTTCGCGCTGGGCATGTATATGGATGTTTATTGGAGTCGCCGTGTGCCAATGGGCGAGTATCCCGCATCACTTTATGCCGAGATCGACAAATGTGATTTTTTTCTGTTCGTGATGACACCCTATTCGCTGGCTGACGGTTGGCCGCAAAAAGAATTGGACTATGCCAAAAGCCATGAAAAGCCGATTGCCTTAGCGCGGGTTTATAGCGGTGAAGGCACCACCGACCCAAGGCTGGACAGCAAATATCTTTTTGGCGATTTTAGTGAGGATTTCGAAACGGGTTTTCGCCGCTTGACGACCCTCATGCTCACCCAGCCCTATTCCTCATGGGAATCCTTTTCCGCCGCGCCCACTAACGTCCTGCTGAATTATTTGAAGGCCGGTGTCATCCCGTGTGTGATCGCCAAGCAGGTCGGCGAGTGGGTGATTGTCGATAAGGTTTGGGGTGCGATTACCGCCGAATTAGGCGCGAAACGGGCTAAGAAGCTGTTTTCCTCCACGCCGATGACGGCCATCGGCTTCTTGACACAGGGCAAGGCCATCACCGAGCAGCTTGAGAAAATGAAGGATAAGCGCAACACGGATTTGTTCAAGCAGATTGTCGCGCTGGGTGAACTGTGCGTGGATAAGCTGGTGCCGCTGCCTGATAACCAGCATATCGCCGCCGGACAAATCGCCTATGACATCATCACGCAAACTAAGAGTTTGATCGAGGTCAAGCAAATGGCCGACCGCGACTTTGAAAAGCTGCACGTCACCAAAACCTTCTTCGAGTTCGACGCTGCCGAGAAAATCCGTGCGGCGATTGGCGAAGAAGCGCGGCGGTCACGGGGGATGTATTGAGAGAAATTTGGCTGGTTGCCGCGCCGTAGGCTAAAGCCGTACGGCTATAAAAGGGACAAGCGCACTAAAGGCGCTTCATTGAGTAATGATACGTCAGCCATTGAAAATGATGTACGAGAAAAATAGCCGCTTTAGCAGGCTTGTCTGGTAATTGGCTAGATGGCTTTAGCCTCTAGCGGAGGAATGATAGCAGTAACAAATAAAAGGAATCAGGATGCCATTTTGGAAATGTTTCTATCACGCAATATGGTCAACCTATAGGCGTGAACCAACAATTACAAATGCACTAGAGAAGATCATATTTGAAGCTATACAGGCCAAAACACGTGCGATGGATGGAATAATCTTTGCCGTAAATGGTGTTGAGGATCACATTCATATTGCTGTTACACTTCCGCCGCATGTAGCAGGGGCGGAATGGATTCGAAACGTCAAAGGCTTATCGGCGCATAATGTAAATGAGGTATTTCCAAATCTTGAGAACCGATTTCGTTGGCAAAAAGGATACGGACTGTTGACGTTTGGCGCAAATGCCTTGCCCGATGTTGTACGCTATATAGA
>JACDGI010000980.1 GCA_013821665.1 Anaerolineae bacterium | reverse complement strand
CTTTCGCTGCTCACTACGCTAATCGGGCAATCTTTCCGGTCGCGTAGCCCAATCGGTGGCAAGTCGAGCTTCGGTTTCGACCCATGTTTTGATGCCGCTGGTGGCATCCGGGGCTTCTACATTACAAGCACCTACCGCACAGGCCCAGCGCAAAGCCTCAAGCGGTGAACTCTTTTTTAGCAAGGCCACCAAAAAACCAGCATAGGCCGAATCGCCCGCCCCTGTCGTGCCCTTTACGTTGGCCTGAAAGGCGGGTATCCAAAGTTCTTGATCTGCCCACTCCTGTGCATTGATATTGAGACGCGCTAAACGTTGGAACCATTCCGCTTTCCCTGTCCTTAGATACATACCCATTTCGCCCAACTTGAAGCCCGCGATGACAACACCCATAGCCAGTAATTCATCTGCTAGTTCACGCAAATACTCCCGCGTAATATGATGCAGAATATTGGGCATCCAGCGATCATAGTCCTCACGCCGAAGGGTCAATACCATTTCTTCGATACTGGGCACAAATATATCGACGCTGGGCAGTGTTCGCCGGAAAATGAGCGGCCAATTCAAATGGGCGATTTTGCCGTTCGGGTCGGGCTGCGCCATATCTAAGGAGGTCACAACACCCGTAGCCTTAGCCTTCGCAAAAATCGCTTGTAAGTCTTCGCCATCATTTTCGACCACATGCGGCAATAAAGTTGGATAGCCAAGATGGAAAATTTTGGCTTCGCGTACAAGGTCAAAATCAATGTCATCCACACCAAAACTGTCGTTAGTTCCCGTGCAATGCAAAAAAGTACGATCCGTATTTGCTGGCGATAATGCGATTGTGCTTGAACTGGGTTGCCCGCTTTTAATTTTAATGCGCTCGGCCAATTTAGGATCACGCAGCCGTATATACATGAGAATCATTTGGCCGATCAAATCGTCGCCGACTGTCGCCAGTAACTGCACATTCACACCCAAGCGATGCAAAGCCAAGCCTGTATTTGATACTGCACCGCCAGTGGAGACCGCAATCGGGTCTATCGTATATAAGCGTCCCGGCGTGGTCATATCCTCCACGCTGACGTGGCTCATGCCCGGTATTAAATCGAGGCACAAATGACCTGCCACTAAAATATCAATCAAATCATTCATTATTCACACGTCCCAAATAAAGCGAATCTAATCAAAATCTCCACGCTACTAATCATAACAACGCACAACTTTTTTTATTGGTCATCAAAACCATGTCAAATTTTATATGCGCACACGCACGAATCACAAAATTGTACGCTTTTTATACCGTCGCGTTTGAAACATTTAGATGATAAACTCAAAATGGATTGTAGTTTAGCACGGGATTACCAATGACTGAAAAGAAACCTTCACATGTCATGCGCGTTCTGCGCTTTGTCGTCTTCTGGGTACTGGCAATCGCACTCATCATCGTTATTGGCGGATTCAGTAGTGGCACGGTGCAAGCCGTTTCGCGCTATGTAAACGAGCAATCGGTTGTCAATCAACGAGCGTCGGCTTATCTTTCCACGGCTGCCGCTGTCTTGCCTACACTGACCACCAATACGCCGCAACCAACCGCTTCCAGCACACTAACGCCCACACCGCTTCCGAGCGCGACTAACACACCCTCATCCACACCGACCATAACACCTTCATTTACGCTAACTGCGTCACCGACAACGCCTCCATCGGCTACACCTACCTCGCAGCCAACAGAAATGACAGCACTAGAAGTAGCCCAAGCATTTGAGACGAATACACCACGACCACTGGCTGTGACGATACCTGCTCTCAACACATCGGAAGCAGCAACCATTCCGCCAGTGCCAGCCGTTACTGACACCATAACACCCACAGCGACTATAGCATCTACGTCAGCGCCGACCGAACCACCCACTACCGTTGCTGTAGCCACGGGCGTAGCGAATGTTTTACCGACACCGCTTCTGCCAGACAACGCAGATCCGAGTCAAGTATCAGTGACTGCCATTCCAACCAAGGTTCCCTTGATTGATCGCAAGGGCAACGATCTCGTCAATATTATGCTGCTGGGTGTCGATAGCGAACTCACTGGCGACAATATTGACCGTACCGACACCATGATTATCGTCTCGATTAACCGTACCACCAACACGGTGTCGATGCTGAGTCTGCCGCGTGACTTGTTTGTCTATATTCCCGGTTGGACAATGCAGCGTCTTAATTTGGCCTTCACTCACGGCAATCAAGTGGGTTGGACGGGCGGTGGATTTGGTCTGCTGCGCCAAACCATTTTCTACAACTTTGGCATCAACGTTCATTATTATATTGAAGTCAAACTGAGTGGCTTCAAGCAAATTATCAACACGCTGGGTGGCGTGAATCTCACGGTCGATTGTGCCATCCAAGATCAAGAAC
>JACDGI010000188.1 GCA_013821665.1 Anaerolineae bacterium | reverse complement strand
AATTTTCTTGCGTTTCATCAAACGTTTCTATACTTTTGAGTTCCCCCAGCATCGCCCGACGTGCCTCAGGCAAAGCCGCCCCATACGCATAGCGCAGTGTCCGTTTTTGCCCCGCATCAAGTGTTATATCCCGCCGCAGCACCATACAATAGGGCATCGGCTCAAAGATTGAATTCGCTTGCAACGCACCGTCTTCTTGCCGCAGCCGCACCGTATCCGGTTGTTGCGCCCCCCCTGCCCCGAAAAACGTTGCCTTATTGATATAATGACCATCCGTCACCCCATCCATATCGGCTAAGAAAACGGGTGCAGGATACCAATCGACCGGTGATGGTTGGTCGGCTGGTGGTGCATTCGGTGGTGGATCTTGCCGGAACTCTAGCGCCCCTTCTTCCGCCCGATAATTGATGCTGCTGGCAAACTGCTTTCCTAATGCTCGCCTTTCAGCATCATTCGCCACTCCAAATGGATTACCTCGCAGCCATTCCAACCGAAGCTGCTGCACGTTCACATCCCAATATTCGTAATGCTTCAAGGTCATTGGCTTGGTGCCGGTATTTTCCAGTGTTACATCTGCCATCACCAGCGGATAATCCCCATGTGGTGCATATACCAGCCGTGTAGCCCGTACATTGCGGTAATCCATTTCGGTTTCCATATAACTGATACCGAAACGCCGTTTAACTGTTGCCCCACTCGGACGATAACGAAAAGCTGTTGCCCACACCTGCTCGCCATCATCGATATACCCGAATCCACCCGCATATGCATAAGCCGTAGCCGCAATCTTGGATGCTGATTGGCTCGTTGCCGTTGGGGTCACAGCCTCGGCTTTATCCACTGGTTCATCCTGCGTCGACAGCAAATTATAGGACTTCAGCAGTGGATCATTGACCTCTTCCCGCAAGCCTCGCAGCCATTCAATTCCCAATGTATCGCGTGGATTTTTAGCCGTCTCCATCCGGATACTTTGTGTCGCCGCACTTTGAGCCGCAAAAGGTTGAGCTGTATCCGGTGCTTTTGGCATCTGGATACGCGCCACCAGCCGGATTATCGCCAGCACAATCTGCGCTAAAAATGATATTATGCCCGCCGCTGGACGGTCGGTTTGCAGTGCCTCAAACTTATTTAGAAACACCCCACCCCGATCACCCAGATAAACCTGAACCGTGCCGTCATTCGAAGCCAACGCCGTCACCCACCGGTTGCCAATCTGGTGCCAATGATCACGCCGGTCAAGCCCTTCACTGTTATCGAATTTAGCCCGTGCATCCGCATATTGGTCAAGTTCGTAATCGTAGGCTGGTAAACCCGCTTGATCGACAGTCCACTTCCCGAAGATTCCGCTGCCCTCTGGTGTTGGCGCAAAAACATGTGTTGGTTCGACCAGTGCATCAAACGCTTGCAACTTCTCATCGGGTATCGCTGGTTCTTCACGGAATTTGAGGCGAAGCCATCGTTGTCGTCTTGAAAGTGGAAGCACATCCGCTGCTTGAAGAAATGAGCTGCGACGTGGACGTGTAGTTTGAGTCATGGTTGGTACTCCTAAGGTGGCCCGGCATCTCGTTTATTATGGTGTATTTGTGCATCACGCGCTAAGGCATTTTCTCTAACGTTATGTTATGTAAGAATTTAATGCCGCTCTTATAGTCCGTATGCTAGAATGTGACTATCGAAAATCATGGCCTCTAAACCTAATGTACGATCTACCAATTTTCCCACTGAATACTGTCCTGTTCCCCGGAATGCCCCTCAAACTGCATATCTTTGAGGAACGCTACAAACTGATGATTACCCGCTGCTATCAGGCTGGACAGCCTTTTGGTGTAGCGCTTATTAAAGCCGGTCAGGAAGTTGGTGGACGTGCTGAACCCTTTTTAGTTGGCTGCACAGCCATCATCACCGAATTGGAACCGCTGCCCGGTGGTCGCATGAACATTGTGGCTGTCGGACATGAACGTTTTGAAGCCCACAGTTTTAAATATGACCAGCCCTATTTGGTCGCTGAAGTCGAAACGCTTGAGCTTGCCAATACTGAATCCGCAACCTTGAACACCACTAGTCGCTCACTCCGCCCTTGGGTACAGCGCTATTTGCAAACTCTTGCTGATGCCAGCGAAACCAAATTTGATATTCAGCAGCTTCCCGACGATCCGCTGCAATTGGCATACTTGGCGTCGTTCTTGCTCAACGTTCCCATCGAGCAAAAGCAAAACCTCCTCAACATCGAAAATGCCGATGAGTTCATCACCAACCTGCGCATCATTTACCGCCGTGAAGTCACGCTGCTCGATGCCATGTTAGCGCCTGAACCCGCCGAAGACTCAGGTATTTTCTCTGCCAACTGATGGCAGTCAATAACACCTGACCTTACACCCCCTCATACCGATTTTTCGTCCGCCGCGATTTCGAATACCACAATCGCATATCAAATAAACATCTTCTCTTTACATAATGCAAGCATGTTAAGAATACTGGTAATGGAATGTGAGGTTTAATTTTCCTTGTTCAGCGGTAATCCCATTTGAGGGGGTCAGCACTGGTAAATTTTTACCCTCCCCATTAAGCTATCCAACGAACTCGGTTTAGGTTAGAAAACTCGAACCTATTTCGGTTGACATTTTATGAACTTTTGTTCTAAAATATATTCGAAGTCGAAGTGTCTAAAAGCCTTTAAAGCTCCCTCCCTGTTACTATGGGGAGGGTTGGGGTGGGGTGGGGTATGTATGGTCAAGCTCACCCTCCACCACTTAATACAGTCCTACCCGTATTTTGAAAATCGCTTTGTTTTGGGCTGGTGACTGGCGACTGTAGACTGACGACTATTTCATGGCAACGACATGCACAAATTGCACAGCGGTGGCTTTGACCGAGCTTCCCGCCGACCGGAAATGTCGATTCGGTGGCACTAGCCGAGCCACCCGCCAGATAATTCGGCGGAAAATATGCAATTTGTGCAACACATGCAGTAACAACTGCAACATTTCACGACCCTGATAACCATTTATTGCTCGGACTAAATAGCCCATGACTTACGATCTCATCACCCTCGAACTCACAGGTATGGCCCATGGTGGCAGCGCCATCGGCAGGCATGAAGGCCGCGCCATATTTGTGCCCTATGGCATTCCCGGCGAACAAGTCAGTGTCCGCATTGTGCAGGATAAAGGCCGTTTCGCCATCGCCGAAGTCGTTGAAGTTCTTGTGTCTTCACCGGATCGTGTTCAAGCACCTTGCCCCTATTTTGGCGAAGGTCACTGCGGCGGCTGTCAATTTCAGTCCATCGACTACCCGAAGCAGCTCGTGCTTAAACAACAAACCGTTCGCGATCAATTGGCGCGGCTCGGCGGTTTGCCGGATGTCACCGTACAGCCCACCATCCCCAACCCCACCCCCTATGGCTACCGTTCACACGCCACCTTCCATGTTGCACCCGATGGTCATCTTGGCTTCATTAAAACCGATCACCGCAACGTTTTACCTGTTGATGACTGCCTGTTGCTCTCCCCTACCCTACACGACTCGTTTGAAGCGGCCCGCGACCAACATTTCACACCCGGCGCACGCATCCGTTTTCAATCTGGCACCGACGAGCAGCCCATTCACTTCCCGATGGGCAACCTCGCGGATGATGTGGCCGAACCCTTAGTCGATAAACCATCCCATAAAGATAATCGCCGCAATAGACTTCCGCCGGAACCCAAATTTTCAGATACCCTTTCCGGCGAAGTAGTTCACTACACGATTAAAAATCGCACCTTCCGCTGTTCGGCGGGTAGTTTCTTTCAAGTCAATCTCCCACAGGCTGAAAAATTAGTTGACATCATATTAGAGCGTCTGAATCTCCAAGGTACTGAAAAGCTACTCGATCTTTATTCGGGTGTCGGATTATTCACAGCCTTTCTAGCCACCAGCGCTAAAAAAGTTTCAGCCGTTGAACTCTTTGCCCCGGCTGTCGATGACGCGCAGATCAACTTGGATGATCTTACGAATGTCGAGTTATACCTCGGCAAGATTGAATCGATTCTTCCCAGACTATCCGATCATTATGATGCCGCGATTGTCGATCCGCCCCGTTCCGGTATGGATGCTCCGGCACTTGAAGCACTGATCCAGCTTCAACCGCAACAAATCGTCTACGTTTCTTGTGATCCAGCCACCCTCGCTCGTGATGCTAAACGTCTGACAGCCGCAGGTTATATCTTGGCGAATGTGCAGCCTGTCGACATGTTCCCTCAGACCTATCACATCGAATGTGTCGCCCATTTCATTCACTAATGGTCATATTAATCTCCTAAGTGGTTTTCGCTTTATGCGCCAATAGACGGCATATTTATGCGAAATTGACTACTGAGGATGTAAGAACATGAAGGCAACCATTCAGATTCAAGGTGTTAGTGCCGTAGTTGGAACCAAGTCTCAAGGCTTCCTGACTGTAGCCGGAACCGCTGTAAAGATACCGATTGTCATCGTCAACGGAACGCAGGACGGCCCTACCCTGCTCGTTACCGCTGGCATTCATGGAGGTGAATATCCCAGCATTGAAGCCGCCATTCGCTTTGGTCAGGAACTCGATCCGGCACAGGTAAGCGGTGCCGTCATTGTCATGTCACCGGTGAGTTTGAACGCCTTCCACGCACGTCAGGCCTTCATCGTGCCGGAAGATGGCAAGAACCTGAATCGTGTATTCCCCGGTAAAGCCACCGGCTCGATTTCGGAACGCATGGCTTACACCCTCATGAACGATGTCGTACCCCACATTCAGGCATGGATTGACATGCACGGTGGCGATATTCCCGAAGCGCTCGTTCCCTTCGGTGGCTACATTATTGGTGCCAACGAAAGTGTAAACCAACAAGCACGGAATATGTCCGAAGCCTTCGGCCTGAAGTATCTGCTGCATCCCAGCGGCTTACCCGGAACCTCCGTGAGTACAGCAACCGCAATGGGCATTCCAGCAATTTTGGTTGAGGCCGGCCAGCTTGGTATCCTCGACGAAGACAACACCCAAATCTTGTTGCAGGGCTGCCGTAACGTCGCCCAATGTATGAACATTTTGCCGGGAACTGTTACCCCAACCCAGCAGATTGAATACATGAACTTCCCTTGGGTACGTTCCGAACACACCGGCTGCTGGTATCCGCAGGTCAAAATTGGCGACATGATCGAAAAAGGACAAACGGTTGGTGTCGTAAAAGATTACTTCGGCCAAGTACTCGGTGAATACAAAGCCGTGGAAGGCGGCTTAGTGCTGCTCGTTTGCGCCGCCATGTCCGTAAACGCCAATGATCCTCTGGTCGGCGTCGGGAACTAAGCCCAAAATCGCCAAGCTGAAAACAGAAGTCCACTAGAGACCATAAGAGTTTTTTAGCTTATAATCAAATCGGATCGGAAGTGGCCGCTTTATAGCGGTCATTTTCTTATGGAGTAATCTGTATGATCGGTATCGACAAACCAATATTGCTCGATTTTCCTGACTCGTTTGAAACCGAACGACTTCTAATTAGGTCGCCACGCGCTGGTGATGGACAAACGATGAATGAAGCCCTTGCCGAATCCATCCACAATCTTAAGCAGTGGTTGCCTATGCCGTGGACGCAAAATATCCAAACGGTAGCCGAAACAGAAGAACTGGTTCGGCGTTGGACAGCTATGTGGATACTACGCGACGACCTTCGCTTTGGCCTATATCGTAAAACCGATGGCCTCTACGTCGGAGGCTGCGGCCTTCATCGCATCGACTGGCATGTGATGCGTTTCGAAATTGGCTACTGGGTGCGAGCCAGCCTCGAAGGTCAAGGCTACATCCGTGAAGCAGTCGCCGGTGTAACCACGTTCGCCTTTCATGTCCTTGCTGCGGAACGCGTTGAACTGCGTTGTGACAGCCTCAACGAACGCAGCATAGCAGTCGCATGTCGAGCCGCTTATGTTTTAGAAGGCACCTTGCGTAACAACTACGATACGGCTGATAAAAACAAGCTGCACGATACGATGGTTTTCAGTCTATTGAAGGCCGACTATCTGAAGAACCGTCACACAACCGAAACGGAGAAACAATAATATGCCGGGTATCGAAAAACCAATCCTGCTCGACTTTCCCGACTCATTTGAGACTGAGCGCTTGATTATTCGCGCACCTCGCGCCGGAGATGGGCAAGCCGTCAATGATGCTGTGCGGGAATCACACGAAAATCTCAAGCCGTGGATGCCGTGGGCCACAACCATCCAAGCAGTTGAAGAAACCGAAGAACGGGTGCGGCAGGGTGCAGTACGCTGGATACTGCGCGAAGATTTATGGATGCTGCTGTTCCGCAAAAGTGACGGCCTGTATGTCGGTGGCAGTGGTTTACATCGTATTGATTGGTCAGTGCCAGCCTTTGAAATCGGTTATTGGGTACGCACCAGCCTCGAAGGAAAAGGCTACATTAGCGAGGCCGTAGCCGGTATCACAAATTTTGGCTTTGGCGTACTGGGTGGAGAGCGCATCGAGATTCGCTGTGACACGCGTAATATACGCAGCGCAAATGTTGCCAAGCGCTCAGGCTACACCTTGGAAAGCACACTGCGTCATGATAGCTGGGCTACTGATGGGACTCTGCGTGACACCTACATTTTCGGCATGATCCGACCGGAATGGGAAACACTTCAAAAGGCAAATAAAGGTGAATAATGACGGGCATTGACCGGCCAATATTATTCGATTTTCCCGCTCAATTTGAAACCGCACGTTTGCTTCTGTGTGCGCCCAAGCTGGGTGACGGAAAAATGATTAACGAGGCCATTGTCGAATCACACGCCGAGCTGAAGCCTTGGCTAACATGGGCCAATCCGCTGCCCTCGCCCGAACTGAGCGAAGAAATGAATCGCTTGTCGGTAACACACTATATTCAGCGCAAAGTCATGCGCATGAATGTTATACAAAAAAGTGATGGCCTGTTTGTGGGTGTCACCAGCCTACACCATATTGATTGGTCAGTACCGGCCTTTGAAATTGGCTATTGGGTACGCACCAGCTTGGCTGGAAAAGGCTACGCTAAGGAGTCGGTTCAAGGTATTACCGACTTTGCCTTTAGCACACTAAAAGCAGAACGCATGGAAATCCGCTGCGACCCTCGTAATGACCGCAGCGCAGCCGTGGCCCAACGAGCCGGTTATACATTGGAAGGACGCTTCCGGCATGACATGCGCGAAAAAGATGACACGCTTTCCGATGCCTTTGTATTCGGCATGATCCGACCGGAATGGGAAGCACTTCACTCGAATGCTCAAGCAACCAAGGTTACAGCCGCCGATGCCGGAAGTTGATAAGCGTGGCAAACTGGAAGAAAAACCTTTTGACTTCCAGCTTACAAAACAAGGTCGGGTGCTGATCTATTGGGATAACCGCATCATCATGACGCTCAAGGGAGATGCCGCCAAAAAACTCATCACCAAACTCGATGGCGCGGACGAAATAGCCGTTCAGTTAGCGCTGGCAAAGGTAACCGGTCACTTCAAGCATGGGAACGAACGATAAACGCTATTTGGGGAAGTCTGGCAAGGTTCCGTCATTTTCTTGCAGAAAAATAAGCCCCTCGCCCAATGTTGAGAAAATCCGTTGACGCAAATTAAAGATGGGCGCAAATAAAGCGCTGCCAAACTTCAAGACTACGTTGTTAGCAACAATGATTGACCAACCCATCCGTTCCCGCACAGATTCGATATTCATAGCCCGAAATTCGTTGACCACGTTTAAGGGCGGCCATTTTTCGATTTGACTGAGATCGATAATCGAGTGTACAAGTGGAATCCCCTGCTCGATCAGGGCGTGTGTTTCATCAATTTGGCCGTGGATATCTTCGACGTTAATAATCCCTGTATAGCTCGTTAAGATAATCCGCTTTTCAACATACCAACCAGTTTTATACGGCATTCCACATCCTTGAAACTGACATTAACCATTAAGATCGAGTATACCCGCAATCCGGCTCATTCAGATGAGATAATGCTTTAAATTTATTTCTTCAGAGGCGGCAAGGTATTATCTTCTTCTTGTAAAAACGCCAATGCCTCGTCCAGTGAACCGAAGAAGCGTTGACGAACTTTAAAAATAGGCACAAACAAAGAACTCGCGAACTTCAGGAACTTATTATTGGTGACCACAATTGTCCAACCAAGTTTGTCGCGCACATCACTCATATCAATTGACATAAATTCGGAAGCAAGCTGTAAGGATGGGAGTTTTTCAACCGCAGACATGTCAATAATCGAGTGTGTTAGAGGGATACCCTCCCGTAACAGCGCATTACCTTCTCGAACCTGTCCGCGGGCATCCTCAATGGTGATAATGCCTTCGTAACGGCTGAGCAGAACCCGTTTTTCGACAAACCATGCGACTTTATAAGGCATAATAATTACTCCTTACAAAAAAGTATTTACTTATTTTCCTTTCATAAGCCTTCTCAGCTTATTACAATAGCTTACAACGGATTTACTGAATCAGGGAATCAAATTAGAAGGCGAACAAAGCAAAGGTTCTCCCAAGTTACCGCAATCTATTCGAGCCATAGAAAGCGAAATAAGGCTTCCGCGTTGTCATTTATTGCTTACGAAACTCAACCCAATCCACGGCAACTGCCAGCTTGCGTGGATCGTCGCTCTGACCAACATCTTTAGGCACAACCACCGCGTCATAATCCAGCGTGAGAGTCAAGTGTTTACCCTCCCCCACCAAATTAGCGGGTAAGGCAAAAGTAAAGGTTTGCAGTGAGTCGGGCTTGACCGTAGCCTGAGTATTGGATGATGTATCAGTAGTTGAGACCAGCGACAGCGGCACATCATTGACCAACAGACGGATTTTGCGAGGTTCCCAAAATGCTTGAGCCGACAGTGATAGCTGATAGCCACCAGCGGGCAAGTCGACATACAACTTGGTTTGAGGATACTCACCTGTCCAACGCCATGTGGTATCTGCACCAACCAACTCCGGCCAATGCCAACCCCAACCAATAAAACGCTCATCACCACTGCTGCCCACATCGATACGATAAGCCCCGGTTTCGGTCTGGGGCGGCGTGCGTGGCGGGCAGCCATCGGGATGCCAATAAGTACGGTAAACCACTGCATCACGTTCAACCCATACCGGACAAACCAGATCCGGCAGACTGTTGAGGTAGCCGATAATTTCCTGTGGCGTAGGGCCGTTACGCCCAATATCATCTTGATGCACCACAATATAACCAATCGGCCAGTCATTAATGATTTGGCGCAGTTCAGCTTCATCTTTATCCGGCTCAAGGAAACGCCGCTGACCGAGCCATGCCAGCAGCGGATCGTCATAACGAATAGGCCAAAAATTTTCGACTGGTGTCCGTGAGATAAACCCATTGAGCATCCGTTTTTGGTGCGTCATCCCATAGAACTGATATTGTATCGGGCGAGTATCGCCAATTAAGATTTCACCTGTGCCAGCCCCGGTAGGTACTTCCAAGACCACTTCATCATCATACGGTTTACCCTGTTCGCGCCCAATTTCACTATAAAACTGGTAGGGCTGCAAAACCGGTTCAAGTGGCCCTGTCTGGTAAATGCGAATATCGAGTGCTGCCAGCAAAATAACCACGACTAAAGCCAAGGTTCGAACTGCCCTGCCCTGTCGTATTTTTATGGCTAGTGAAGTGGTTGGTATTTTTGAACGGACAGGAAAAAGAATCGGTGTCCATGTTTGGGCAATGAAGACCGCAGACGCGGCTACAAAAATCGGAGCGAGTCGCCACGGCATCCGAAAGTTGCCGTTGGTGACAGCAAATAAGGCACGAAACGGCATCGGAATCGAGATTCCGAACACCGTGATATTTGGCCCCATCGACAGCAGCAGCGGCGGAATCAGAACCAGCAACCAGAACCAGCGCCCAACCTGATTGCTATCGGTGGTATTTGGTGCGCCATTTTTAGCGCGACGGCGCAGCAGGACAAGACTCACTACCACTGAAATAATCAGCAGAATAGTCACGCTGCCGCCGAGTGTGGGAGTGTCCCACAGCCACCACACAGGATCAAGCGAAAGGTAGCCCCGTGGAAAGGGAATACCGGGTCGATCTTCCACCGGGCCGGGAGCCAAAGCGCCGGTAAAACTCCGCATATAAGGCAGCGGCCCCGCAAACCACAACAGCGCCACGCCGATAACGAGCGTAACAAGACTTGCAGCCAAAATAGTAGCTAATACCGAATAACGCTGATTGGAGGTTCTAAAGATCTTCCACAACGTCCATAAGGCGTAGGGGACGAGCAAAAAGGCCACGAAAATCGGAAACTGCAAATCGGTGTGACCAATACCCCATAGCGCGAGTCCTAGTACCGCACCCCATAACAATGACCGTCCACGACTGCCCTGCTGTGCTGCTCGGATTATCTGCTGCCACAACAGGATACTCACAGGCAGCCAGAACCAATCACCGAGATTGATGTGGTTGTTGTAGTAGAAGTAACGCGAAACGGGCGATGCCTGCAACATGGCACCCCCGAGTAAAGCCAGCGCCGGAGCAGCGCCCTCCCGCAGCAGCAGCACGAATAAGGCATAGCCATTTAGAAAGCACATCAAAAAAATAATGACCGTCATCGCGGTCAAGGTGCCACCCAGCGGTTCGATTAAGGCCCAAACCGGATACCAGAAGGCCGCTAGGGCGTGATAACCGAAGTTGCTGACATTCGGTGCCATGACAAAATTATTGAGGTAGACATTCAATCCGGGTGTGGAAAGCGCGTGACGAATCCACCAAAAATTCCAGTTGTAGTTGAAGTAATCAAAACCGGGAACCTGAGTACCGTTATTGAAAATAATGGCATACAGAATAATGAACGCCAGCAGTATATAAAAGCCGATAGCAAGCAGATGCAAACGAAAGGTGCGTGATGGACGGGATAGCGAAATGGACACCGTGGAGATGCTCCTACTGGACAAGTAGACACCGTATTTAACCACAGAGTGACCCTGAAATGCCATTGTAGCCAAAGACTAAAGCCAGATTTATAGAAGGTTTTATACAGTGATGAGGAGAGAAAACAAGCCCATTACGGGTTGATGAGAGTGTTGCGTTTGGCGCAAAATTTGCAGTTTTCCCGCCGAAACTTAACGCTAAGACCCGAGGAGGCAAAGGAAGTTACAGGGGCGGATTTATGTGTCCGCCCGCAGCCTTGAACGAATGCTGACTATTTTTCCTGCTGAGAAATTTGTCAGTCTACCGACAGAATAAAGTCGCGGATTTCATAGCTTTTCGCAACTTCATTCCAACCCAATTTGGGCTGCTTTTCGATGCGCAGCGATTTGATTGCTAAAAGTCGCTGCAAGAAAATATCCGTTTCTTTAATCGCCAGATAGGCACCGGGGCAGCGGTGATGTCCGTCGCCAAAACTCATAAGCATCGGCGGAATATGGTCGCCACGTATCGGACGCGCCGGACACAATTCAAGCGGAGCCTCATCGATGACATGCTCATCCACGTTGGTGCTGTAGATATGAAGATCAATCAGATCGCCCTTCGGAATCGTAACGGTTTTACCTTCACTTTCCACCGTAATATCGGCCAGTGTACGGC
>JACDGI010000979.1 GCA_013821665.1 Anaerolineae bacterium | reverse complement strand
CAATCCCGTCAATACCCCCACCGAGGTCAAAACCTTATTGGCAAATTCATGAAAATAATGTGCTTTGAATTCCTGATTTCGCCCCCTAAATAAGCGCATCAAATGTAGGGGCGCAGCATGCTGCGCCCAAAAAATCGATCTCAAAACGACTTGTTAATACCCACTAACCATTTCCCAACCTTTCACCAACATACTACCTCTCAATCCTCCCTCATTTGGTTAGTAAACTCGCTTCCAAAGAGTTACATTTTGGTAACCCATTCTCCCTCGCTTTGTGCTATCCTATTCATGCGCTGTCATGTGGCGACGCTTCCTAAATAATTTCTACTGGCACTTTGGCAGCGTTTTGAACCTTTGGCATTGGCATGAATGCCGCCGCCACTGCCGCCACTGCAAGGTTTTTGTGGTTTTGTGGGCTTTGCAGCTTTTTCATGTCATTCTCAACAGCAACAACAGCATCAAAAAAGGTTCTGAATCTGTCGAAATTGCAGAATCTTCCGAATCAAGAGGTTCTTTACAGCAACGACAGCGGCGGCATATCCAAACAACTTCGCCGCCGTATTAATCTAGCGTCTAAAGACTATCGACTAATGACCAGCATCTCTCAATCACCTCAGGATTACTTTCGCCTCTTGCTCCTCACTGTCGTCGGGCAAGCCTTCACCGCTGCTGGATACACGCTCGAAGAACGCCCCGCCCAGTGGTCAGGCGGACTTTTCCGCTTCACCAAACCGCTTGAAAACACTCTGACTGCCTTTATCGAATATCAGCTTCTTGCTTATACCGATACCGCATGGGCTTCGCGCAGCCCCTCTCGCTTTCGGGTCACGCTCACCCGCACCGATCAACCGGCACCGCGTCAATCCTCGTCCCATTCCGATTTTGTCCAACGCGATCTCGGCACGCTCGTGGTTCAAGATTTCGCAGTCGCTATCCTCCCCGGTGCAGATTACTGGTGGACCTTCACCACCACCGCCGAACTCGGTAAAGCCCTCGCTGAATCCGGTCATCTCGTCATCGGCTTTGGGATGCCGTGGTTATCCGGTGAACTTCAACCACCGTCGGCATAACGTCAGGTAGAACTATTGACATCATTCCTTCCCGCCGCCATAATCGCCCCATGAAATATCTGTCCAACCATCACGTTCGGCCCATGCCCATGTCCCTCAAATCCCAATTACTCGATACACTTTCTCACTTTTTTGATATTCGTAAATCTAAAATCGCGAAGCGATTACACACCTTGTTTGTGTTTGGTTCCCTCCATCGCTTGCGGGGGAGGGTTAGGGTAGGGGTTCCGAATCCTCCTCAGCACGTTTTTCGTCTTGTAACCTGTAGCTTGCTGCTTGCAACGCTCCTTCTCTCTGCCTGCTCCTTAGACCAACAGCCCGCCGTCATCTATGTGACCGCGACACCACCTCCTGTCACTGCTGGCCCATCACCAATCCCGCCCACACCGACCATTCCACCCAGCCCAACCGTGCCACCTGAAGTCGCCATCCAACTCGCCAACCAATACCTCACCAACGGCTATTATGAAAAAGCGGTTGCTGCTTATCAGGATGTTCTCTCTAATAGCACCGCCTCGCCCACAGTTGCTGCCTCCGCCGGTTACGGATTAGGCCGTTCCGCTCTCCTCGAAGGTCTCTTTCAGGATGCTGTTACTGCCTTAACCAACTTTATTACTCAGTTCCCGTCCGATCCGCGCATGGTACAGGCGCATTTTCTGCGTGGTGATGCTTACCTTGGCTTGTCCCAATGGCAGCCTGCTATAGATGACTTTAAACTGTATCTAACCAATCGCCCCGGCCTCATTGATAGTTATGTCGATGAGCGGATTGCCGATGCTCAGCTTGCCCTTGGTCAAAAAGATGCTGCGTTGACCAGTTACAAAGCTGCTACAGATGCCGGACGCAGTCTTGTTCCCTTGTTAGCTTTGCGCGAAAAAGTCGCTCAAGTTTTGACTGCCTCTGCCAAGCCGCAGGATGCCCTTGCCCAATATGAGGCCATTCTCGCCGTTGCCAAAAATGATGCCTACCGCGCCACCATCGAGTTCCGCGCCGCCCAAACCATGATTGATGGCGGTGCCAATGAAATGGGCTTGGATCGGATGCAAAAGGTCTTCGATACCTATCCCACCACGCCCGAAGCCTATAACGCCATGAAGCTTTTATTGAACGCCAAACGCGATGTGGATGATTATCAGCGTGGACAGGTAAGCTATAACTATGGTGATTATCAAGACGCAATTGATGCTTTCACGCGTTATTCCACCCAGAACGCTTTTTCATCAATACCCGCTAATTTACAGTTACTGGTCGGGCGTGCCTATCGCGAAATCGGCAACAACTCGGCTGCCAATGTCGCCTTTCAAATCATCGTCGATAATTACAAAACC
>JACDGI010000978.1 GCA_013821665.1 Anaerolineae bacterium | reverse complement strand
AAGCAAACGAGCGATACCGGTTGCCAGCGTCGTCGGCAGCAGAAAGAACAAGCCGACACCTAGAACCAGCGAGAAAGCAATCGTCGCCCAACCAATCGGGCCATTAAAATTGACTTCCTCTTCCTCACCGATAGCCACATCCGCCGCCCACATCAGCGCCCGTGTACCTAAGCCTAAAGCGTCCCACAGACCGACGATACCGCGCAAGAAAGGGGTTCTGGCGATGCGTCCTCGATATAACGTCGCATTTAAGGGTTGTTCATGAATAACAATTTGGCCTTTCGGGTCGCGGACAGCAATGGCAGCGTTATGTGCCCCACGCATCATCACGCCTTCAATGACAGCCTGTCCTCCGTAGGAGAACCTAATTTCCCCGTGTTCGTTAACGCCCGCCGAACTCTTGCCATTACTGCTCGGCGCACTATGACCATTTGATGACATTACGACCTCTTTTGTAACTTACTCAAACTTAATTTCAATCGTCCCGTTAGACGTTATTTCATGTAAAGTAGCTTGCGTCGTATCAATGAGCTGCACATTACCACCCACAGCACATCCATCTTTCTTATCACAACGCGCACCCTTCAAAGTGAGTGCTACCTGCCCATTTCCATCCGTTACCACTGACTCATTATGTCCATATTGATCCATCAGCGCTAACTGATTATTAGACACCGAAGCCGTTAGATTCACATCAGCAGCGGTACGTGCCCACATCACATATAGGAAACTCTCATCAGCCAGCGTCAATTGTACAGCTTCAGTATGCTCGGTCTGGGCAACCTTCGCCTGTTTTACATCCTTGAATTGTTTGATGACCATCGCCCACGCGTCGAAAGCGGGTCGCCGAGAACCATCAGCCCGCAAAAGACCAAATGACTCGTCACCGGGTGGCAGGTTCCAATCAAAGAATTTGTAAACAGCGATGCGTTCCGCGCCACCGGCTAAGCCTAAAGCAGCAGCCTGAACAATAAAGGCCGCCTGTTGTTCCAGATTAATCTGGTACTGAGGACGGACGACCGGCCAAAGCGGATCATCAGTCGGCCCAGCGTTCATCTCATTAATCCAGATGCGCTTGTCTTTGAGGCCATATTTATCCAACAATTGGCGCGTCTGCCGCACAATATCATAGACCGTTTCAGTACGGAAATAAATATGCAGGCTGGCAACGTCAAAATAGTCGTTATGGGCGGCCGCTTCAGGATCAGAGGTGATGCGCTCTAATAAACGGTCGAGATACAAGCGTCTACCGGCATTCACATCATGCCAATAAGTGGTACCAGCCAGCAGCACTTCCGCTTGCGGATTGCCCTCTTTTAAAGCCAGATAGGCAACCTTCAACATCTGGTAATAATCGTCAAGTGAACCTTCAAACTCGAAACCATAAGTATCACGCGTAATATCTGGCTCGTTCCAGATGATAAACCGTTTTACCCCGCGCGGCGCATAATACTCAGCACTGTGCCGCACAAAACGCGCCCACAGGTTATTTGGGTCATCGACGGGTAAATATAAGCCACGCGGCAAACCCGCACCCGGCGTACCATCAGTCGCCCACGCTGGGGTATGCTTAAAGATAGCCACGACTTCGCGGTTACAATCCTTCGCAGCCTTCAACCAGCGATCATCCACATTGAGCGTATACCAATCATCCGGGCCGTTGGGCTGATGTTGAGACCAGTCAAAAATAATGCGCTCCCAACCGGCTCCCAATTCACAAACCGTATCGGGTAACCAGAAGCCCTCAACCACCCCAAATGGATTGGACGGAATGGTGTCCTGCGCCACAAGTCGAACACCCAGAAGCAGAAAACAAATACTGAGACCGATTAAGAACCGTGAAAGCTTAAGCTTGGCTCTTACATACATCATGAATTAGCACCAGCCGGACGAATATCCTGCATGTTTAATTGTAAACTGCGGTTGCCGTTCCATTCGTTCATCTCAAGCTGATAGGCCACGTCAATGCGATCCGGCATCCGATCTACCCAATCACCTAACCCAAAACCGATAGCATCCAACGGCGGCTGTCCCACCCGTGCCAACTTCAGCTTGAGGTGATGCCCTTCTTTACCGACCGTCCGCGCCTCAAGCACCCGCAAGTTAGGAGTCATCAACACGGGAGCGCTGCTGTGATAACCCGTCGGCTCAAGCCTTACCAAATCGTAAACCAGCCAGTCGGTGAGCGATTTCGCATCCACCTCAACATCAATTTCGAGGATTGGTCGTAAATCTTGGCCTGCGAGGCTGTCATCGGCCAACTGCATCAACTTGGCTTTGAGTGCCGGAATATTATTGTTGAGTACGGTGAAGCCCGCCGCTTGAGCATGTCCGCCATGCCGAACCAGCAAATCTGCACATTGGTCAAGCGCATGGGTAATATCGAACTGCGGGATGC
>JACDGI010000187.1:2032-11602 GCA_013821665.1 Anaerolineae bacterium | reverse complement strand
ATTCGCGATGATTATTTACGCCCGCGTACTGGTCATTGTGAGCAGTGCAGGCGCACGTTCGTTCACCGATGAACTGCAAAACGATACCCTGAATGTGTTACGCACAACCCCTTATTCCCTGCGCGAAATTATCGCCAGCAAAGCAGCGGCGGCCATGTGGCGACAAGTTGAAGATTTGGGTCTGCTGATGGTGGGTGTGGCCTTACTCAGTACGCCACTGCTGATCTCGTATTATGGGACGTTGTGGCCGCTGGATCAAAATCCGCTGCTCTCACGCGTGGCGATCATTTTGGGCTTGGGCATTTCCATCATACGGATGTTATTAGAACCCTTCATGGTCGCCATGATCGGCATCTTGATGGGTACAGCACTACGCACCCGTTCGGCAGCCATTTTGGGAACCCTGTTCGTCAGTGGGTTTTACTTCCTACTGATTAATCTGCCGCGTTTAATTCACATGAGTTGGCCGGTGCGTTTCATCGTGGATTTCGTGTTACCGCTCGCGCTGCCCGTTCTCATCATAGGCTTGGTGATCTGGTTGACGAGCCACCTGATCGAGCGCGATTAGCCTATAAACGCTGAGCTTCATCACCACTTTATAAAACCACAAAACGAGCAATTTATTTTGGAAACGTTATACCGCATATTTGGGCCACCACACGAGCTCTTACATGTGCTGGCCTTATTTTTGATTGGCAGACGACCCAAATCCGTTGGTTACAAGCACGTTGATATACCGGATGATTTGAGTACAGGTGCTTATGTGTTCGTGGCGGGATTACCCGCGTTGGTGTTCTGGGGTTTGGCGCTGGTGGCAGGGCTTAAACTGGCAAACGCGGGCAGCTTCGGTGAAATCATTGTGGCCTTTGTAGTGTTCTCAGTGGCAGCACTGGCTGGATTGGGAACGTTGGGCGATATTGGGCTAATTATCAGACGGTTGCAAACTTAAATTTGCATTTATTCCTATCAAAAATTGGTCTACTGGCTCATTTGGAATTACTATGAGACGTGGTATCATACTGAATTGTTAAGAGAAGTTTAAATTCTGATGAAGGAGGAAAACAGATAATACAGGTTCAAGTGTTGGATTAAAAATGCTTAACGATGATGCCCCTTTTATTTAAACAGGCATCACTACAATAAAATTCAGTTGGTAAAGGGTCTTACAACCCTATTGATGATATTTAAGGAGTTATGGACAAAATGCAGAAAAGACGTTTATTGATTGGTCTGATGAGCGCATTGGTGCTGGTAGCAGCGTTGAGCGTCTCACCCATAATGGCGCAAAGTCCAGTCGAAGTGTCGTTCTGGCACGCGATGTCGGGCAACAACGGTAAAGTCGTCACCGATTTGGTGGCTAAATACAACGCGTCACAAACCGCTGTGCATGTGACCGAACAAAATAAAGGCAATTACAACGAAACTCTGAATGCTGTCATTCAAGCGGCAGGTCAAGGCCAAGGGCCGGACATCGCCCAGATTTTCGACCTCGGCACCCCGTTGGCAGTTGACTCGGGATTTTTCATTCCCGCAGAAACGGCCTTCTCGGCTGACCAGATTACCGCCATCAAGGCTGATGTCTTGGCTCCCGTGCTGAATTACTTCACCATCGGTGGCAAGCTGAATTCCATTCCTTGGAACAACTCGACCCCCTTGTTCTATTACAACAAAGATATGTTCACGGCAGCAGGACTTGATCCCGAAAAACCGCCCGCAACATGGCAAGAATTGGAAACAGACTGCGAAAAAATCAAGGCCGCCAACGCTGCGCCTTATTGCATCAGTATGCAGGTTTACGGTTGGTACTTCGAACAATGGATGGCGCTGCAAGGCCAAGAACTGGCGAACAATGGCAACGGTCGTGCGGATCGCGCTACCGAAACCAACATTACCAGCGCTCCAGCCAAAAACATCATGACCTTTTGGAAAGACCTGAATGACAAGGGCTACTGGACTTACACCGGCAAGCTGCATGACAATCAGGGTGCAAACCAGATTTTCATCTCCAAGCAGGCCGCTATGATCGTTGAAAGCACCGGCGCATTGAACACCTTCAAGACCGGCGCCGACACATCAGGCTTCCAATTGGGTACAGGTTTCTTCCCAACCAATGGTGATGTTGACCGTGATGGCGTGATCATCGGTGGTGCCAGCCTATGGATTGGTGCGGGACATCCAGCCGAAGAAACCAAGGGCGCAACCGACTTCATTATGTGGTTGATGGCTCCTGAACAGATGACCGTGTGGCACAAAGGCACCGGTTACCTGCCGATCACCAAGAGTTCACAGGATGCACTGACCGCCGAAGGTTACTTCACAGCCAACCCCGGCACCAAGACCGCTATCGACCAATTGGCAGCCGCCAAGGTTGACAGCGCGACAGCCGGTGCGCTGATGGGTGCCTTCCCACAAATCCGTGACATCATGGAACAGACCATCCAGACGATCACCAGTGGCGAAGACATCGATGCGACTCTGGCGGATGCCAAGTCCAAGGCGGATGCCGCCATCGCTGACTACAACAGCCGCCTGACGACACCCGATGCCACGCCGGAAGCCACTGCTGCCAGCTAATCGTGGTCGGAATTTGTAATCAGTAAGCATTTTCAGGGGCAGGCCAGTGATGACCTGCCCCGTTGTGTAGTAACCCAATTTCAACACCGGGGTTGAGCCGGTTTTCGTTCAATATATTTATCCCATTTTGAGCAAGGAAAGCCCACGATGCAGGCTATTTTTCGTAATCGCTGGCTGCCTTATTTATTGTTACTGCCGACACTGATCATTCTGGTTTTGTTCCTCTACTACCCCATCCTTAGTACCTTCAGCCTCAGCTTTAACAAAGCAGCCCCCAACGGCATTACATTAACCTATATTGGCACCGACAACTACGCACGGCTGCTCGACCCCCAAATCTCCAGAAACGACGCGGGTACAATCCTCTTCAAAGGGCAATATTTGATTGTGGTGGCGCGGTCATTGGCTTATTCAGCCGCCATCGTGATTGGTGGTCTCGCTATTTCGATGGGCATTGCTGTACTCGCCAACCAGAAGATAACCGGCATTCGCTTCTACCGTCTGCTGTTGATTTGGCCCTACGCCATTTCACCCGCCATTGTGGGTGTGGTGTTCCTGTTCATGTTTAATCCGGTGGTGGGTGTCATCAATTACGCATGGGGCAATGTTTTCCACACGCGTCCGAACTGGTTGGGTGATCCTGTACTTACGCCACTGTTGGTGATCGTCGCTGCCATCTGGAAGAATTTGGGCTATAACGTCATTTTCTACTTAGCTGGTTTGCAAAACATCGGTGGTGAACTGTTGGAAGCCGCTTCCATCGACGGTGCGAGTACATGGACGCGCTTCTGGAAGATTATTTTCCCGCTGCTCTCGCCTTTCACGCTGTTTTTGGTGATTACCAACCTGACGTATTCGTTCTTTGATATTTTCGGGACGATTGATGTGTTGGCAGGGCCGGGGCCAAGAAATTCGACAACCGTGCTGATTTACAACCTATATCAAGATTTGCAAACGAACCACAATACCGGCTTGGCAGCAGCGCAATCGGTAATGATGTTTGCGCTGGTCGCCCTGCTCACCGTTGTGCAATTACGGAGCGGGGATCGGAGGGTTACTTACAATGCATAGCAGCGCAACAGCCACGTCAGCCATCATCCCAAAAAGAGTCAAAAATCGGACACGTCCGAAGGTTTTTTCACATATTGCCTTGAGCATCATCTGCTTTATAGTGGCCTTCCCGATGGTGTTTACCATCATCAAATCCACCCAAAACTTGGGTCAGATTATGGCCTATCCGCCGAATCTGATGCCCGGTGACCAACTCATCGCCAACTTCTCAGAAGCATGGAACAGCAGCAATCTGGTGCGGCTGATGGGCAACACCATCTTAGTAGCGGTAGCGGTCACGTTGGCAAAAACAATTACATCTATGCTGGCTGGTATGGCCTTTGTCTACTTCCGCTTCCCGTTACAGGGGCCGTTGTTCATTTTCGTCCTGCTGACGTTGATGATGCCCACCGATATTCTGATCGTGGCGCTTTTCCGCATGATGGGGCAACTGCAATGGACGAACACCATGCAAGCCTTGATCGTGCCCTTTATGGCGAGCGCTACGGGAACCTTATTGTTCAGGCAGCACTTCTCGAATATTCCATCAGAGTTGGCGGATGCCGCACAAATTGATGGCGCAGGGCCGCTGCATTATTTGTGGAGCATCTTGATCCCACTGTCTTGGAATATTATTGGTGCCTTGGCAATGATCCAGTTTATCGGCGTGTGGAATCAATATTTGTGGCCCCTGTTGATTATCAACGACAATGCCCGCCAGTTGGTGCAGGTCGCGCTCAAAGGGATCACGGTTAATGCGCTGGATGCGGGCAATTGGGGTGTAGCAATGGCCGCCGCTGTAATCGCCTCGATTCCACCGTTGATTGTGTTCCTGTTCCTACAAGAAAGTTTCTTGCGGGGCTTCGCGCTGACACGGGATAAATAATCGGTCAACAGGTGTTAGCGCTTCAATCAGAAAATCCTCTGCTGCGGCATAACCATCCACGGCTGGTTAAGGTTGCTAAAATTCAAAAAATCAGTCAGAGTCTATGCACGCTACAATATAGTTATTAGTAAGGAACGGGTTATGACCATTCGCATGGGGAACGCTCCCGTAAGCTGGGGAATTTATGAATTCAAAGATATTGAGCCTAAATATCCGTATGAACGGGTATTGGATGAAATCGTTGAGACTGGCTACACCGGCATCGAGCTAGGGCCGTGGGGATATTTACCGACTAATCCCGCTGTGCTAAAACCCATACTCGATAAAAAAGGCTTGCAGTTGTTGTCGTCGTATGTGCCCGTGAAATTGGTCGATGCGAGTGCCCATGCGGCTGGTGAAGAACATGCCTTGAGCGTGGGGCGCTTGTTAGCGGCTTGCGGTGCCAAGGTCATCGTCTTGGCCGACGATAACGGCACCGTACCCGAACTGATCGCGCAAGCTGGACGACGCAAAGGCTCCGCATTATCACCTGCCCAATGGGATGTGTTCGCGGCTGGCGTGAACCGCATCGCCAAGAAAGTCTTCGATGAGTTGGGACTAAAAATCATGTTCCACCATCACTGCGCCGGATATGTGGAAACTCCCGAAGAAACCCGCATCTTCTTAGATCGCACGGATTCGGAATTGGTCGGCTTGTGCTTGGACACCGGCCATTATCAATATGCTGGTGGCGATGCCCTAGAAGCCGTCAAAACTTACGGCGAACGCGTCCGTTACCTGCACCTTAAGGACTGTGACCCCAATATCCGCGAGTTGTGTATCAAGGAAAAGCTGAATTACTTCCAAGCCGTACAAGCGGGTGTGTTCTGCGAATTGGGCAAAGGCAGTGTGGACTTCCCCGCGATTCTGACCCACATGGATTCTTTGGGCTATGATGGTTGGGCTATCGTTGAGCAAGATATTCTCACCGACGACTTGGACGCGCCCCGCCGCAGTGCCCGCCGCAACCGTGATTATCTGAAAAAGCTCGGCTACTAAATCGATAGACAATCGTCTGTAGTCAATAGAAAATACAAAAGCGCGGGTGACTGCGCTTTTTTGATTTCAATAAATATAAGATACTGTAACACAATGCCTCAAACACCAAGCGACACACGAAAGGTTTTGTAAATATGGATGTCGGAATTTATTTGGGCTGGGCGATTGCGATCTGCTTTATCGGTGGGATTGCTTACCTGACGTGGCGCGGTATCCGTCAAATTAACGTTCGACAGGCTATTCGCGCATCGCTAAACGCACAAAAAAGTGACGATCCAGACCGGATCGTTTTTGACCATCTCGAAAATTGCTATGTCCTGAATATTATCAACGGCAGCGCTTCCAAAAGACAAAATGGGATTTTTACGCTATCGCCTCAGGGAATTACAATTTATGCCATCAAAAATCCGCCGGAAGTTGTTTTCCATTTTGCGACCGAAGACATTCGTTGGTTCGGGCGACCAGAGGTCTACTCGCCCGGTAGAAACGAATTGTGGCTGCATGTCGAACGCAAACGCGAATGGATATTAGTCAAATTATGGTTGGGACACGACCCGATGATGGATTTCATACGGGCGTTGAAACCGCTGGTTGATCCTGATTTGGTGACGGCTTATCGACGGCGACGGCCTTATATCCATTATGGCCCGACTGAAGCCCAGCCCGCCGAGCAGGATATTCATGGTGCGTGGACATTGGAAACAGCCGTGACGTTATATCTCATGCCGCGTTATCTGCTGATTTTGCACGATGATGCCGTGCAAACCTTAATCCCACTGGAAAGTGTACAGCAAATCGGGGCGCTGCGACGCTTAGATGCTCCCGATGCCAACGGCTTGGTGCGCTTCCAAACCGCTGAAGCCCATTATGCCTACGCCCTCAAAGATTATGAGGCCTTTGCCAATGCCCTCGCCGATGCAGCCAAACGCACACTCGAAGCGCCGGTCATGCAAAAACAAAAAGGCAAAGATGGCGAGTGGGATGATGCGGATTAAGAGAAGATGCTAAGGAGCAAGGATGGCGATCACTTTTGTTGGGATCAGGTCTATGAGGATCAAGCCGTCTGGGATTGGCTATTGAAACAACGGAAAATCTGAAGAAAACAATCTGGATTACTTTAGATAATCAAGACTTAAGTTTTCCTATTCACATTATCAACTACACTTATTAATAGGTTTGACTTGTAGATAGCTGGAGAAATATTTCATGGCTGATTTCGTAACATTATCGTGTCCAAATTGTGGCGGCAAACTGCAAGTTACGCCTGATATTGATCGCTTTGCTGGTTCGCACTGTGGAGTGGAACAAATCGTAAAACGAGGTGGTGGGATTATTTCGCTTTCACCTGTAATAGACGCAATTACAAAAGTTCAAACTAGTGTTGATTTCATTGCTGAAGATATTAGATTGCGTAGAGATCAAGAAGCTAAGGCGCAAGAAAAAATTGCCTCTGAATTGAGGGTGCGCCGAGAAAAAGAGGTGAAGGCGCAAGAAAAAATTGTCTCTGAACTTGCTATAAAACTTCTAAAAGGTGAAATTACGCGATTACAAAATATCCTTATACCCTTGCAAGATAAGAAAAATAAAAATTCAGTGAAACAGTTAAAGGCAGCAGTCAAAGGTTCGATAATGGTCTGCATATTACTTGTTCTTTTGGCAATTGGATTAGGGACTGGTGCTCTCAGCTCATCTAGTAAAAGCGCTACCTCATTAGACAACAACAGTGGCTGTATTGGGGGAATATGGATAGCAGCAATAGCATTCGGCGCAACTGCTTATTCTACGCGCAAAAAAGCCAATGTAGCAGCAACCACTGAAATTAATATTACGAAAGAGATTTTCGACAAACAAACAGAAATTAAGAATCATGAGACAATTATCAAGCAACAGCCGTAAAGCCTATCAGTAATTCATATTTCCACAAGTGTTATTTTACTTCCTATAATACTTCTTGCCTTTGAGCGCTTCGGGCAGCAGATCATCCGTCGAATACATGTCGTAGCCTTTGCCGTAACCGAGTTCTTTCATGAGTTTGGTCGGTGCGTTACGCAGGTTCAGCGGAATCGGTAAGTTGCCCTGCGCTTTGACATCTTCAAGTGCCGCAAAATAGGCATCACCGGACGTGCGATCTTTGGGAGCCAGCGCCATATACGCCACTCCCTGCGCCAGATTAAATTGGCATTCGGGTAGACCAATCGTTTCCACCGCGCGGAAAACTTCATTTGCCACCACCAGCGCCGTTGGCTGTGCGTTACCGATGTCCTCACTGGCAAAGATCACCATCCGGCGGGCGATGAACTTGGGATCTTCGCCGCCATTAATCATCCGTGCCATATAATACAAAGCCGCATCGACGTTGCTGGCACGCATACTCTTGATGAAAGCGCTGATGGTATCGTAGTGTTCTTCCGCACCTTTGTCGTAGCGCAGGAACTTGGATTGCAGCGCATTTTTGAGGTTATCCAGCGTGACAATTTTCGATTCTTCGGCGTAAAGTTCAACCGTGACTTCCAGTAGATTCAGCGACTGCCGCGCGTCACCGTTGGCAAACTCTGCCAGAAACGACTCAGCGTCTGGCTCAATCGTGATCCCCAGTTCAGTCGCGCCCTGTTGGATAATCTCTTTGGTTTCATCGACCGTTAGCGCTTCCAGCACGAACACACGACTGCGCGAGAGTACTGCCGAATTCACCTCAAAGCTGGGATTCTCAGTGGTCGCTCCGATCAGAATCAGTGTGCCATCTTCCATGTACGGCAGTAAGAAATCCTGCTGCGCTTTGTTAAAGCGATGGATTTCATCAAGGAACAGGACAGCACTGCCATTTTGTTTGCCTTCGATCTGCGAAAACAAATCCTTCTTATCAGCAGCTTTCACCTGCTCGACAATCGCACGGATTTCGGCTTTGCCTGCTGAAACAGCCGACAACTCGAAGTACGGACGATTGGTCGCGGTGGCAATGATACGGGCAAGCGTGGTTTTGCCCACACCCGGCGGCCCCCAGAAAATCATCGAGTAAACACGATTCTGGCTGATTGCCAGATACAGCGGCTTTCCCTTCCCCACAAGATGCTTTTGTCCGATAAACTGGTCGAGCGTTTTGGGGCGAACACGGTCGGCCAGCGGTTGGGCTTGAGTGGTTGTTGACATTGGGATACTCCTCCGCTATATTCTAACCTATGAACACTTCTCTTCTCTACCCACGAATGATGTGTTGTCCCATGTGTCTGTGTTGTACACACGTAAACGCACGTCTGCGTTCCGGCAAGTAAGGTTGTTCAGCGAGAAGTGATCAACATCTATACAACCAAAGCCGACCTACGCAGGTCGGCTTTTTGTTTGGGAGATGGAGGCGGACAGGCAGCAGGGATTGTTCAGCGTAATATGAAAAGATATGATTATATTAGCAGTATAGCAGGTAATAGAAGGAGTCAAGAACGATGAGTGACATTGCAAGCCGTGGCTACTCAAACCCGGACGTTTTGGTTTCGACCGAATGGTTAGCCGACCACTTGAAAGATGCGAATATCCGTATTATCGAGTCGAATGAAGATCCGCTGCTCTATCCGTCGGGACACATCCCCGGTGCGGTGCAGGTGGATTGGACCAACGACCTTAACGACCAACTGCGCCGTGATTATCTGAACCGCGAAGGCTTCGAAAAGCTGGCCTCACGCATCGGCATCACCCCCGAAACCACCCTGATATTCTACGGTGACAAGAATAACTGGTGGGCGGCCTATGCCTATTGGGTATTCCGTCTGTTCGGTCACACCAATGCCAAATTGGTGGATGGTGGCCGTCTCAAATGGGAAAAAGAAGGTCGTGAACTGACCAAGGAAGTCCCCAGCTATTCCGCGACCAGCTACGCCGCGCCCGAACGCAACGACAGCGAAATCCGCGCCTTCCGTGACCAAGTTTTGAAGCATATCGAAGCCGGACTGCCTTTGGTCGATGTCCGCAGCCCTGATGAATTCAGCGGCAAGCTGACGCATATGCCCAACTACCCGCAAGAGGGTGCGCTG
>JACDGI010000187.1:0-2022 GCA_013821665.1 Anaerolineae bacterium | reverse complement strand
GGCTAAGGCTGTCAACGCCGAAGATGGTACTTTCAAGTCGGCTGCCGAACTCAAGGCCATCTATGAAGGCGAACAGGGTCTCAAGTCGACTGATGATATTGTGGCTTACTGCCGCATCGGTGAACGCAGCAGCCATTCATGGTTCGTGCTGACCAATTTGCTGGGTTACAAGAACGTCCGCAACTACGATGGTAGCTGGACGGAATGGGGTAACTCGGTCGGTGTGCCGATTGAGAAAAGTGTGTAAGTCAAACATCGTTTGATGCGTCAATAGAATATGAAACATGATATAGAGGAGGGTTTAGGCTCTCCTCTATATTTTTCCGTGATTGGCGCGTCCTAATGTGGTAAGATGCGCGCCATTAATTATCCCCATAAGGCCATGAGCATGAGCAATTACCCTGAAAAACTAAACGACATCATTGACGACTTTTCGACCATCACCGACCGCAATGAACGTGCGGAATATCTGATCGAGATTGCCGACCGTTTCCCCGAAGCCAAAGTGCCGCCGACCGTTGCCACCAAACCCTACGAGGAATCACACCGCGTTCCAGCTTGCGAGTCGGAAGCCTTTGTCTGGGCGCTTGATAACCCCGATGGCACGTTAAAATATTACTTCGATGTCCTCAATCCGCAAGGACTTTCCGCCAAAGCCATGTGTGCCGTGCTGGATGAAACCTGTTCCGGCCAACCACTCGACAAAGTAGCCTCGCTGCAAACCGACATCGTCTATGATCTCTTTGGCCGCGAAGTTTCGATGGGCAAAGGTCAGGGCTTGATGGGCATCGTCAATATGGTCGTGTACGAAGCCAAACGCCGGCTAAAATAACGCTTCGCTATCATCTTTTATAAGGGCGAGAAGTTATTTTCTCGCTCTTTTGATTCCAAGATTATGTTATGATTACTCAAAGTAAAACCGATGAGGCGACTATGACAACACCAACCGCCGCTTTTAACGTGACTGCCGCCCACATAACCAAAACACCTGACGTGCGTGGTGGTAAGCCCTGCATCGCCGGACGTGGAATTAAGGTTCAAAACGTTTACGTGTGGCACGAACATCTGGGCATGAGCGCCGACGAAATTGCCAGTGCGTACAGCCTATCACTTGTACAAGTCCATGCAGCACTTACCTACGCCTTTGAACATTTGGATGAAATCCGCACCGACATTCTGGAAGGTGAGCGAATAGCAGAAGCGATCCAAAAACAAAATCCATCCCGTATACAAGAAAAACTTAATCACATTCAAAAAGATGGCGACTAGAGTACGCTTTTATTTGGATGAGAACATGGCAAAAGAAGTCGCGGATGGGTTACGCACCCGCGATATTGATGTGATTACCACGCCAGAAATCGGTCACACGGGCTTTAAAGACGAAGAACACCTTGACTATGCTCTCGCTGAAGGGCGTGTTTTCGTAACTCAGGACGAAGATTTCCTCATTTTACATAGCAAACAAGTTCCTCACGCGGGTATTGCATACTACAAGCACAGAACCGTCTCTAATAAAGACGTTATTCGTGGGCTTGTTTTGATCTATGATGTTTTAACCGCAGAAGAAATGATAAATCACGTTGAATTTCTTTAAGCCGAGTTATTGGTAATCTTCAAATCGCTCATCCTCACAAATTGAATGCCTTCATAGGTTTGAAAACTCGAACCCAATGCACTTGACCGAACACGCTCATTTGTTCTATAATAATCTTATGTTTTCTCTTAACTCTCTGCGTCTGTGCGAAGCCTCCTTTAGGGCTGCGGTGAAAACGAATTGTCCTTGTCTTGTAACTTGCTTCTTGAAACTTCAAACTGCTCCGCGGCTTCTTCCCTCACATCCGCCAAACCTGCACTGCCAATTGTGCGGCGGCGGAGTTAGCCGAGCCATCCGCTGCACTGGCGGACACAGCCGAGCATCCCGCCGACACAAAATGCCAATTCGGCGGCAAGCTCCCTCACATCCGCCTGCCATTTCGGCGGGAATTATGCAATTATTGGTAACTACTCAGGTACCCTTTTCTC
>JACDGI010000977.1 GCA_013821665.1 Anaerolineae bacterium | reverse complement strand
CCACCGACCCTCAAGCTGCTCGAAGTCCGCAACCTCGCCGAAGCCCTCGCCATCGGCGTTGAGGATAAGAAATAAGACACAATGTGTGCTAAAATCTAAACAACGTCGAATGAGGCGAGGTGATATTATGGTCACTTTAGACCGAGCAAAACTGCACAAAGATATTGATGAATTGGCTGACGACCGACTTGTCGAAGTTGAAGCCGCAGTATTAGTTGCAAAAGACAAAAAGACACATCCCGGCTCGGCATGGGCTAGAGCATTATATGATTTGTTTGAACCCGTTCGACAAGGAGTGCTAGAGTCAGGAATGACCGAGGAAGAAGTTAATACAATTCTTGACGAAGAACTAGAAGCAGTACGCCAAGAATTGTATGAAAAGCGCATTGCGGCTGAAAAGAATCAGTATAGTTCCCAATAATTATCAAACCAAGCACAACTTGTCTTTGAAGCCGTTTTAGCAGGCTTGTCCGGTGATTAGCATGATGGCTTTAGCCTCATGCGGCGCAACCCACCTAATATTTTTCTACCAGTGCAAAATCTCTCTGCCTTGATCTTGGCGTTCTTGGCGACTTGGCGGTTCAATCGCATTTCCATTTTATTATGCGCGAGGTTTACTTTCGGTTAACCCGACAAACCCTTCTCCAACGATCCACCAACTTCACACCTCATCCCACTCCCTCAAAATGGTTAACGCCGCCCCCACAAAAGAGTTACAAAATGTTCTTCCAAAATGTAACCCATTCGCCCTGCATCTGTTATACGATAGTTATCGGAGCGATTGCCTTGTCTTGCTCCCTTGCCCGTGCGAAGCCTCCTGTGGATGTTACTACGGGCTATCAGCGAATGAGCCTGCGAAGGTAGCTGATGTGGGTCGGGGTTAGGGGTATCTCCGCGCACCTTAACATCACCCGCTGCCATATGGCAGTGACCAACCCTAATGGCATCGGAATGCCGCCGCCGCCACTGCCGCCATATCATAGCCTTGTGGCGCTTCCGACACTGACGACATTACCGACATAAACTACCGTGATTGCTAGTTGGTTTATCTAAATCTCAAATCCTCACTTGATTCCCCCTCGCTGTACACGGAGAGGGGGCTAGGGGGTGAGGTTCTGAAGGACGTTTTCGCAACTAGCAATCGGGGTAAACTGCACTTCTGAATCTGACGAATCTGACGAATTTTACGAATCTTCGGCAGATCACTCCCTCAGAATCGCCGTCAAAAGCCTTTTAAGCGATTCATTTTTGTGCAGTTTGCGAAAAATCCGAAGTTTGGCTCATCAGCACGACACCGGATTGGGTCTGTCCTTCATCACATGCAGTTTGTCAGCATAGTTGAGCTTGTTACTATCGAGGTCAACGTCATTACCGATGAGCGCTTTTTCTAACAGCCCCACCAACTGCTCCTGATCGTCAGGCGGTAAGACCTTTAGTAGATCAGCAAAGGAGTTGGTGAAGCCAGCAAACATCTTCTCAAAAATTTCTTCACCATAGGGCGCGAGATGCAGGAGCATCACCCGCGCATCATCCGGGTTGGCGCGCCGTTCAATCAGCCCTTGTGATTCGAGTTCGCGTACTGAGGTGGAAATTGACGCGGTGGTCACACACAGTCGTTCAGCCACAACCGTTTGCGAAATGCCCGGTCTGTGGAAAATCAAATGCATCATTTTGACTTGGTTGGGACTCAAACCGGGCGGGTAGTTGATGAGGGATTTAGAGGCGATGTGACCGCGTAGGGCAGTAAAACAGTTTATAAAACGCTGAGCCAGCGCATAGGTCGGAGCGGAGTATCAGGGGCAACCTTCACGGACATTGTTAATCCTTACTGGTCGAACCGAAATAAATGGTGTTCTTAAAAATATTATTGAAGCTGACACTTTTTGAAACAACAAAACGTGCTTACTCGAATAAGAATTTGTTCCCCCTCTGCCATGAAATGGAGAGGGGGTTAGGGGGTGAGGATTTTCGCTCAATTACTAATGTAGGGGAGGGCCTGTGACCCTCCCGCTTCAAATACTGACTAAACCTTACGCCACATCCTCGACCGGCGCATTCTCAAACTGGCTGTTGTACAGGTCAGCATAGAAGCCACCCTTCGCCAGCAGTTCGAGATGGCTGCCCTGTTCAACGATGTCGCCGTCACGCATCACAAGGATCAGGTCGGCGTTACGGATGGTGGACAAACGGTGCGCGATGATAAAGCTGGTACGGTTCTGCATCAGGTTATCCATCGCCTTCTGGATCAACACCTCAGTACGGGTATCGACCGAGCTGGTGGCTTCATCCAGAATGAGGATCTTGGGATCGGCCAAAATCGCACGGGCAATGGTCAACAACTGCTTTTGACCTTGCGACACATTACCGGCTTCTTCGTCCAAAACCATGTTATAGCTATCTGGCAG
>JACDGI010000186.1 GCA_013821665.1 Anaerolineae bacterium | reverse complement strand
GCACACGTCCGTGCGTCTTATCCGCTACCTGAAAAGCCCATTCCCATCATGATTGGTTCATGGGGTAAAAAATTATGTGCTTTAGCTGGTGAACTGGCTGATGAGGTCAAGGTCGGTGGGTCAGCTAATCCTGATGTGGTGAGCGTCATGCAAAGTTACATCGCGGAAGGTGAGCAAATCGCTGGGCGCCAGAAGGGTTCTGTCTGCGTTGTGTTGGGTGCGGTGACAGTGGTGGATGAAGATCGCGCTGTGGCACGACAAGCCGCCCGTGAAGCTGCCGTGCTTTATCTGCCTGTGGTGGCGCCACTTGATCCGACGGTTCAGGTTGAGCCGGAATTGGTGGAGCGTTTGCGTGGTCATGCTGATAAAGGTGAGGCCAAAGAAGGCGCACGACTCATCTCCGATGATTTGCTGGATCGCTTCGCCTTTTCTGGTAATGCTGCCGATTTGATCGCACAGGCCGAGCGCTGTTTTGCATCCGGTGCCGGACGCATCGAGTTCGGTACGCCACACGGCTTAATATCGGAAACCGGCATCCGTATTATTGGTGAACAGGTGCTTCCGGCATTACGCCATCAACGGCGCTGATAGCATCGTCAAATAATTTCGGCGGAGAGAATAGTGCGTGTTCCGGGTGTGTAATAGAGACGATAGTGCGTAGTCGTATTAAAGGCATTTGTGAGATGTTTGGGGAGGTTAAAAGTTTGCCCATTCACATCAGCAGCATAACGGCCTAAAGGTAAGGTGCGCTGTGTCAATTGCCCTGTGATTACTTGGACATGACCGTCTAAATCCTCCTGAATGCGCTGCCATGTTGCTATCATAAATGTGATCAAGCAAGCACCGCAGAAGACGACGAATATGAACTCCGCTTGCAAGAAATAACCACCTACCAAAAGTAGAAGTATTAGCAGTGCTGACCAGCCCAACGTATGCAAACGTTGTGTTGACAGCTTTTCCCGTTGATAGGGACTAAGGACACCCAAACGATTAGCATTTAAATCCGCCGCAGAAAAACCGAGGGCTGTGGAAAGCGCCATATAGGGATTTGGATTCAACATGAACCTAAGAAATACTCCGTAATGAACCGATTTTGCAACCTGTTCATCTTAGGACTCCTCATAAGAGCATAAGCCCCCACTCAGTGGGGGTATCCTCGCATATTGGGGCGACATCACACGATTGTTATATATGCGGTACAATTAATATTTGATCTCTTTTTGAAAACAGGCGGAGCGCATTCATGGAGTCCGGTTCCCTTGTGCTGGTTGTGGTCATCATCGTGCTGATAGTTGTCGCGGTTGTGATATGGCGACGATTCAAATCCAACGCCGATAAACCCACTACAGAAATTCATACCGTTGCCCAAAAATCACTATTGGATGATAACACTACCGAGCCTCTAGAGCGCAATCAGACGAAGGCACAAGTGTCGGTATCCGATGTTGCACCGGGGGCTTTGGCAGTCCTAGAAGTTGAGCAAGGGCCAGATGCTTTAGTAAACGGCATCAATATGGGTCGCTTTATTGAAATTCGCGAACAACGCGTGACGATTGGTCGCAGTCCGAAGCAAGCGACTATCCAACTCTATGACGTAGATGAAGTGAGCAGTGTCAGCCGCTTGCACTGCACTTTGGAGTTCCATCGTTCACTCAAATGCTTTTTAATCACCGATGAAGGTTCTTCTTCCGGCACGAAGGTGGCTGGTAAATCGATCATGCCGCATAAAGGGCATTCCCTCAAAGATGGCGACCAGATTGAGCTGGGGATGATTGATCAGCAAGGGGCAATTTTGCGCTTCCGTACCACTTTCGATTCGCCTACGCGCCGCTTGAGTGTTGAGCCGTTAGTCGAACCCAAAGATACCATCCGCAAGAATATGAATGCCGTTGGTCGTACCACAGCTCATCTCAAACAGGATGTGTTCATCAGTTACAGTCGCCGTGACCGCGATGTGATGCGAATCGTACGCGGTAAATTGCTGGCGGCAGGTTTCACCGTTTGGAGTGATGAGAACCTGGAACCGGGCAGTCCATCATGGAAAAATGATGTGCAGCAAGCCATTGAGGGTGCGAGTTCGATGGTGGCGATCATGTCACCGGATGCCAAAGGCTCTGAGTGGGTGAGCGAAGAATTGAATTACGCACGCATCCATAAGCTGCGTGTGTTCACGGTATTGGTACGTGGCGACGAAAGTAACGCGATTCCGTTCGGGCTAACTGGCGTTCAGTGGGTCGATATGCGCGGCGATTATGACGCGGGCATGAAAGAAATTATGCAGCAGTCGGCTTTGGAGCAGTTGGTCGGCGCGGTGAAGGAACATCTGGGACGGTAGCGTTTAACCTTCGAAACACCTTACTCTGGAGCATTTCATGATCGAATCGAGTAAGACCATTTTAGTGGTTGACACTGATCCTCATATTTTAAAGTTAGTTGGCGATTATCTGGAAGCAAAGCTTAGTAAGGTACTTAGGGCAACCAATTCCACTATTGCACTCGACCTCGCACGCCAATATCACCCTGATCTAATTATTAGCGATATCACTTTAATACCCACTGACGGCTTCGAACTGCTTAAAGAAGTACGTGCTGATCCCTCGATTTCGGTAACTCCATTTATGATTTGTACTGCGCGCAACGAACCTGCGGATTACAGCGCAGCCATGTTATTTGGTGCTGATGGATATGTCGAAAAACCTTTCGAACTTAAGGTTTTGCTCATCAAAATCATGAATGTTTTTGACAAGCCTGACTTGATCGAACCTTCAAGCCGTACTGAAATGTCAACCGACATTTTTATCACATCGATGAAGATTGTACGAGATTATTTGACCAACTCCGGGTTAAGTATAAGCTGTTGGGATGTATCTCAATTGGATGACCCGAATCGTCGTCAACTAACTATTCACGCGATTAAACGCTGTTGGTGTGTTGTTCCTGTCTTACCACTCACATTTTGGGAATATTATGAGCTCGAAGTCGCTTCTATATTAGGAAAAACGGTGTTCCCTGTTTTGATTGAAGGCGAACTTGATTCAAAGGAGGGAATGCTTGAACCCTATTATCGGAGCGTATGGGACGCACGTAAAGATTATGACGAGGTGTTAAGCCGCTTAGTTAACAAAATCAATCAATACCTTTATTGGATTAAGGCGTGATTTTGTTTCATACGGTTGGCTTCTTGCCCACAGCGGCATAGAAGAAACCGAAGAATACGCTGTCGCGCCAGTAATTTTGGGTGCGGGCGGCGAGCCACTCCCACGGGTGACGGGTGCTGTCGGTGATGATGAATAGGTCGAGAATGTTCAATATCCAACCGATAGGACGTGCATACCACAAGTCACTCTCGCAAATGTCGGCAATGGCATAGGTACCACCGGGTTTGAGTGCATCCCACGCTTGCTGCATGGCTTGTTCGTAGCGCGGAATGACGATTAATCCCAGTGTACAAAAGACCACATCAAAGTCGGTTCCGGGCTGCATGGTGGCGGCATCCGATTGGATGAGTTCAACATTCGTCCAACCCTGTTTGTCGATGACCTTTTGGGCAGCGGCTAACATTTCAGGGCTGTAATCGACAGCGACCAGCTTACCGGTCGGGCCGATTCGCTCCATGATGTAAGGGAAGTTTGCACCCGCACCACAGGCGAAGTCCAGCACTTTGTCACCGGCTTTGAAATCAGCCAAGCGCATGGCAGCATCACGCATTTCGAGGCGCGGCCAACGTCCGAAGAAGTTGATCTGCAAATCGGTGTCGTTATAGTTTTCGGCGCGTCGTTTGTAGTAAGCATCAAGACGCGATTGCGTGAGGGCATTCTTGCTTGTCTGACGCAGCACTGAGGCTACCGCCAAACCCGCAAAAAGCCCGAACAAAAATTGTCGCTTCAAATCGTTTTCCTCTGCTCTAAGTCGCGGAAAGTGTGTAAGAGGCTGCGGATAAGGCCGTAGGTCACGTACAGGGCAACCCACGCGAATAATGCGCGTCCTTGGAAGAGTAACAACGTGATCACAGCCAGCAGCAGAAGTAAGCCCTTCCAGCCGCGGCGGGTGATAATGCTGTTATGTTCGTAGGGAACGGCGCTAATCATTAACAGGGATGACCCCGCCATTAGCACGGCAGCGAGGGTTGGCGAACCGTAATTCTTCACCAGTTCATTCATGAAGATGACGAAGCTTGCCAGCAATCCAGCGGCAACAGTGGTTGGCAATCCGACGAAGAAACCGTTTTTTTCTTCTTCCTCGGACAGCACATTAAATCGTGCTAAACGTATGGCGCTGCATACGATAGGCAGGAAGGTAACGATGCTGCCGAGAATTGTCCAATTGGAAAAGTAGGCACGTTGGAAGAGTAAGGCGGGTGCAACACCGTAGTTGATGGCATCCGCCAATGAGTCGAAGTAGCTGCCAAACTTGCTACAGCCGTTGACCTTACGCGCGATTTTGCCATCCATCGAGTCGAGAATACCTGCCAGCACGATCAGCCATGCTGCGGTGACGAAATACCCTTGAAAGGTATACATGATCGACAAGTAACCGAGAAAGACACTCAATGCGGTGACGCTGTTGGGTATCCATGTGCGGTTCATGGGAATGCGTTTAACTTTCATAGAAGGTTATTATAACCCGACTTTTAAGAGCATATGATTGACGTAGGTTAGTCTTAACAATTCCAGTAATGTGATTAAGACATGGAATACGATTGAACCGCAGAGATCAAAAAATTAACCGCAGAGACGCAGAGAACGGCAAAAGAAGATTGGATTAGCCACGACCCATGAAAGGCATTTGGGTTGCCATCACGGTCATAAAGGGTACGTTGACATCGAGGGGAAGGTTCGCCATATAGAGAACCGCCTGTGCAATATGTTCGGCATCGATTGTCGGCTCGGCGATCAGGTTGCCATTGGGTTGCAGCACACCATTTTTCATGTTGGCTGTCATATCTGTTTCGGCGTTGCCAATGTCAATTTGCCCACAAGCAATATCAAAGGCTCGACCATCCAGCGCAGTGGATTTGGTGAGGCCGGTGATGGCGTGTTTAGCAGTGGTATAAGCTGCGGTATTTAATCGGGGTTTTTGTGCCGAAAGCGAGCCATTGTTAATGATGCGTCCGCCCCGTGGATTTTGCGCCTTCATCATTCTGAATGCTTGCTGCGTACAAAGAAATGTTCCGGTCACACAGGTATCGAAAACAGTACGCAACTGCTCATAACTGATTTTTTCGAGCGGAAGTGTTGGTATATTGACACCCGCATTATTGAATAAAACGTCAAGTCGTCCAAATTTGGCCTCGGTTGCCGCGAATAATGCCGATACTGCTTGCGGGTCACTTATATCAGTGGACATGATCAGTGTGCGCGAGTCTGGCACACCGGCATCCTGAATTAATTGTTGCAGCGGTTCAATGCGGCGGCCTGCCAGAACGACGGAATACCCTGCTTCCCAAAGCAAAAGCGTTGTTCGTTTACCCACGCCTGTTCCAGCGCCGGTCACCAGAGCGATACGATTTATTGAATTCATTCGACTGTATTCCTTGTGTGGATAATCTCAGTAAAACCGCGATTGCTCGAAACGCTGCTGACCGTTATTGCTCAAGTTTAGATTGTCCACTGTGAGTTCGCCACCAGCCACAGCGATTAGGGTGTAAGGGCAAGGTCAGCCAACATGGGAAGATGATCGCTGCCGGTGTAGTCGCCTTTCCATGCGTTGACAGCTTGAAGTCCTGCGCTGTGCCAGATGTAGTCAATGCGAATGAAGGGCGGGATGAACGCAGGCAAGCCTAGCGCACGAGCAGTGGGCCAACTGCTGCCTAATCCAATGCCGGCCTCGCTGAAACTGTCGCCCATGTATGTAGTGAGATGGGTATAGGTCATGCTGAAGTCGCTGGTGTTGAAGTCACCAGCAGCGATATAGGGATAGGGTTCAGTAGCAAGATAGGCGAGCAGTGCCTCAATCTGGCTGTTACGGATGGTGTCATTAAAGCCCATCGCGTATCGTACAAAGTAATTATTGGCAAAACGCGTAAAACGTCCAGCACCACCGGGGCTGAGCAAATGGATGTTGTAGAGGGCGATGCGCTGACCTTTCCACTCGATGATATTGCGATAAATGGAGGGTATTTCGGGGATATGTGGATTGGCTTCTTCGGAGATGACAAAGGGGAATCGTGAATAAGTGATGTTGACGGCGCTGTACATGCTGGTACGCATATCGTCGTATTGGCGTGTTTGATAAGGATAAGCAGATTCTAAAGCGGATAAAGCTTGCTGCATGTCGGTCAACTGAACTTCCTGCAAAAAGATCACGTCAGGGTTTTGAGTCAGCACCAATGCGGGAACGCGTTCAGGCGATTGATTGAAGTGTGAAATGTTATTGGTCATGATGCGCAAAGACGGTATGTTGGAGACCGACGCACCTCGATTTTTGGGCAGGAAGCGTGGCCCGAACCAAAGCGCCATCCATATGAGGATGGGCAAAAGATAGAGTGCCGCACGGCGGGAACGGACGATCAAGGCCAACAGCAGTAGAATAGGCAGGGGAATGAACACCGCTGGCGCGAAGGTGTTGATTAACGAGACGAACCACAGGCGATCTTGGATGATGAAGCGGCTGAGAAAATAGAGCAGCATAAGTACGAGATAAAGTAAGACGACGCGGTTGAGGATGCGTCTAAATAATGGTAGATGAGGTTTTGGTTGACCAGACATAGAACTCCGGTGGGTAAACAGCATCACCATTTAAACCGAGGTCGCCTTGCAACTGCCCATCAAGAAATAGCTGAGCAAACTTGACACACCTATAACTATCGAATAAGATGTAGGTCACAACTTAATTCTCATCAAGAGCGAGTGAGGGTACGGCCCGTTGAACTCGCAGCAACCCCTGAAGCGTCGGGAAGGTGCTAAATCCGCCAGTAATTTACTGGAAGATGAGTGCGACAAGTCAGAAAACTTCCATCGCGCTCCTTCCATATGAAGGGGCGCGTTTTGTTTTCCGTAATGATGCTCAAGGGGAACCGAAATGGATGTTGAGATCGGACGTATTCAGGCTATTTATCGCTATCTAGTGAAATCGATGGCGGGTGAATCACTTGAGGCCACACAACTCGGTTGGTACGGCCTTGAGGGAGATCGGCGTTTTGCTTTCCGCCGTGTTGCCGAAAAGGGCGGATTTCCGTGGCTGACCGCGAGTAAAGTTCCGGCGCTGCTGCTTTACCGACCAATTCGACAAGAGAACACCGAGAATAACGATTTACCCACGCATGTAGTTACGCCGGAAGGCAAAGTGTTGCCGATCAGAAGCGATGAACTGCGTGAGGAGATTACCCAGCGCTTTGGGACTGATGTCGAGTTGATGCAGCTTAAACAAGGCATCTTCGATGAGGCGGTGATTTCCCTGCTGAGTGTGATAACCAGTGATAAGATCACCCACGACTCAGGACAGTCGCCTGATGTACGTCGCTTCCGCCCGAACATAGTGATTGAAACCCAAGACGGCCAGCCCTTTGCAGAAGATCAGTGGGTTGGGAAAATGATAATTTTTGGCGACGGGCCAGATAGCCCAGCGGTTCAAGTGATACTTCGTGATAAGCGCTGCGCGATGATCAATCTGAATCCGGACACCGCTCAATCTGATCCGGCAGTATTAAAAACGGTCGTTCGTCAGAATGAGACCTGTGCCGGTGTCTATGGTACGGTGATTCGCACTGGCACATTGACGGTCGGGCAGCCTGTCTATTTGAGAGAATTCGAATCAAATCCTGTAAGGGATACTAGTGTGCCTGAAGCAGTTGGTTAGTTATGAGGAGAAGAAAACATGGTGATGAATATCCTCGCTATTGAAGAAATCGTCTCTAATCCGAAGGTGCGGAGTGGTCGTCCTGTCATTCGTGGCACAGAAATAATGGTCATGACCATCGTTTTTGCCCATACAACAGGTGACAAATTATCGTTCGAGGAAATTGCCCAACATTACCGCCTTCCGCTGGGGCAAGTCGTGGCAGCAATGGCCTACTACTATCTGCATCAAGAGGAAATGGATGCTCAATTTCAACGAGAAAGTGAAGAAACCGATTTACTTATCGCTGAATTAGAGCGTCAAGGAAAGCTGCATCGTTTTGAGTAAGATACGGTTTTACATGGACGAGAATACAGATCCTGAAATTGCTGTCCAGCTTACCCGAATAGGTGTTGAAGTTGTTACAGTAAGGGATTTGCAATTACTTGGCGACAGCGACCTTAATCATCTAAAACGTGCTACTGAGATGGGCTATGTATTGTGTACACATGATAGCGACTTTTTGAAAATGCACAGTGAAGATAATAATCATGCTGGTATCGCTTTTGGTCAACATTATGAATCGACCATAGGTGGTTGGGTAAAAGCGCTCCGTAAACTTTATGATACGAAATCTGCCGAGGACGTAATTGGACAGGTTGAATTTCTGTCCGTGAAATAGGGTGAGAACAATACATGACGACACGCACACATGACCTGACCTATAGCAACCGGCGCTACTTGGACGCGATTGAAGACCATGTGGTGATCTTCGATGGCGCAACCGGCACGAATATCCAGAAGCTAAATCTAGTGGCGGCGGATTTCGGCGGCGAAAAGTACAACGGCCTGAACGAACATCTGGTGCTGACCAAGCCGGAAGTCCTTGAAAACCTTCACGCCTCATTCTTCGCGGTAGGCAGCGAAGTCGTGGAAACCTGTACCTTCCGTGGCAATCGCCTGACGCTGAATGAGTTCGGGTTGGCGGATAAGACTCTCGAAATTAATCGGACTGCTTCACAAATTGCGCGAAAAGTCGCCGATAAATTCGAGAAGGAAACCGGCATCCCGCGTTTTGTGGCGGGGAGTATGGGACCGACCGGTAAACTGCCGAGCGGTAATGACCCTGATTTGAGCAACATCAGCTTTGAAGAACTGGCATCGATTTTCTATCAACAGGCGCAGGGTTTGGTCGAAGGCGGCGTGGATGTGCTGCTGATTGAAACCAGTCAGGATATTCTGGAAGTCAAAGCGGCGGTAGTGGGCATCAACCGTTATTTTGCGGATAGCAACACGCGTATTCCGGTTCAGGCACAAGTGACATTGGATGTTAGCGGGCGTATGTTGTTCGGTACCGATATTGCGGCGGCACTGGCGACGTTGGAAGCGCTGCCGATTGACATCATCGGCATCAACTGCTCGACAGGGCCGGAGTACATGCGCGAACCGATTAAATATCTGGTGGAACACAGCAGTTTACCGATTAGTGTACTGCCCAACGCCGGTTTGCCCATTAACGTGGATGGCGAGGCCGTTTATCCGATGGAACCCGCGCCCTTTAGCGAGATGATCGCGGAATTCACGCGCTGGGGTGTGAGTGTGGTGGGTGGCTGCTGCGGATCGACAGCCGAGCATATTGACCATATTTACCGCCAAGTACACGGGCATTCTTATAACGAGTATCTGGAACAACATAAGCCGAAGTTGACCATCCATAATGGCGGCACATCCGCGCCACCCGATACCAGCAAACTCGATAAGCTGGTGGAAAAGGTCAGGCCGAAAGAGCGTGAAATTCAGCATGAAGCGGTGGCCTCCAGCGGCATGACGGTTACACCGATGATCCAAAACCCCGGCCCAACGCTGATTGGCGAGCGCGTCAACAGCCAAGGCAGCCGCAAGGTTAAGCAACTGCTGTTAGCCGATGATTACGATAGTCTGGTGCAGATCGCGGTGGATCAGGTCAACAGCGGTGCCCATATGCTGGATATTTGCGTGGCGTTGACCGAACGAGCCGATGAAAAGGCGCAGATGGAACATGTCGTCAAGAAACTCTCGATGGCGGTGACAGTTCCCCTGATTATCGACACCACCGAAATTGATGTGGCTGAGGCGGCTCTGGCGTTGTATCCGGGACGTGGCATCGTCAATGGTAATAACCTCGAAAACGGGCGCGACCGGATTGATAAAGTGCTGCCGATTGTCAAGAAGTACGGCGCGGCAGTACTCAGCATGACCATCGACGAAGAAGGCATGGCACATACCCGCGATAAGAAATATGGTGTCGCCAAGCGCATCACCGAGATTGCGGTCAACGAATATGGGATGGAGCCGGAAGACCTGATTTTCGATGCGCTGACTTTCCCGCTGACCACCGGACAGGAAGACCTACGGAATGACGCGATGGAGACTCTTGAAGGTATCCGGCTGATTAAGCAGAATATCCCCGGTGTGATGACGGCGTTGGGTGTGAGTAACGTCAGCTTTGGTGTGACTCCGGCGGCGCGTGGTGTGTTGAACAGCGTGTTCCTATATCACGCGGTACAAGCCGGTTTGGATATGGCGATTGTCAATCCGGCGCATATTACGCCTTACGCCGAAATCCCTGATGACCAGCGTAAAATCGCTAACGATGTGATCTTCAATACCGATCAGGATGCGCTGCCACGCTTCATCCAATACTTCGAGCAAAACTCGGTGCAGAGTGGCGTAAAAGAAGTCGAAGATCCCACGGCTGGGATGACCAGCGAACAAGCGGTTCATTGGCAGATTGTCCATCGTAAGAAGGAAGGCGTGGAGGCGCTGATTGACGACTGCCTAACGCGGCAAGATGCAGTTGGTGTGCTGAATAATGTACTGCTGCCCGCTATGAAAGAAGTCGGCGACAAGTTCGGATCGGGCGAACTGATCCTGCCGTTCGTGCTGCAAAGCGCTGAAACCATGAAGAAGTCAGTCGCCTATCTTGAGAAGTTTATGGACAAGGTTGAAGGCTCGACCAAAGGCACGATTGTGCTGGCAACGGTGTACGGCGATGTGCATGACATTGGCAAGAACTTGGTCAAGACCATTTTGAGCAACAATGGTTACACCGTGCATGATCTGGGTAAACAGGTTCCAGCCAACACTATCATCGAGAAGGCACAGGAGTTCGGCGCGGATGCCATTGGCCTGAGTGCGTTGCTGGTGAGTACCTCCAAGCAGATGCCGATTATCATCAATGAGTTGGCGCGGCGCGGACTCAAATATCCGGTAATTATCGGTGGTGCGGCTATCAACCGGCGTTTCGGTCGGCGCATCTTGTTCTTGGATGAGAGTCAGAAACCCTACGAACCGGGTGTGTTCTATTGTAAGGACGCTTTTGAGGGCTTATCGGTGATGGATAAGCTGGTGGGCGAACAGCACGACGGTTTCTTGCAGGATGTCATTGCTGAAGCCTATGAGGAAATTGGTAAGGTACGTCCGGCTAAGCGCGAACGTTCTAATAAAACGAGTGATGTGAGACCCGCGCCGAGCATTCCCACGCCGCCGTTCTGGGGTGTGAAATCTGTTCTTGAGATGCCTTTGGAGATTGTCTTTAAGTATCTGCATAAGCCGGAACTGTTCCGTTTGTCGTGGGGCGCGACCAATACCCACGGTGACGACTGGGTGAAGCTCGAAAAAGATTTCGAGGCGCGGCTGGAAAAAATGCAGAAGGAAGCCCTACGCGAAAAGACTCTACGTCCACAGGCAGTGTATGGTTACTTCCCCGGCAACCGTGAAGGCAATGATTTAGTGATCTGGGATTGGCAGCCGTTCGCGAATGCCAATGGCAATCCACCGGAAAAGCGGGAAGTGGCACGCT
>JACDGI010000976.1 GCA_013821665.1 Anaerolineae bacterium | reverse complement strand
AAGGTACGGTGGCTGGTAAAACTGCTCGTGCCATCGCTGTGGGTACTGCGACATCGGGTGTCACTAGGGCAAGATAAAGTGATGGAGGAGATGGCAATGTGTAGATTTGCTCGACATCAATACCCATCACTAAGGTGATGCCGCCAAAGAGACAGGGCGCAACATTATCGGCATGGCGACCGCTGACCGCTTCCTCGCCATCTAAGGAAGGTAAGAGCAGTTCTTTGAATGATAATGGTTCACCAAATAAGGCATTTACCGCAACCGCTGCCGCAACTGCACTGGCACTGCTGCTGCCTAAGCCACTTGCCAGTGGTAAATTTTTATGAATAATGAGGTTCACGCCTTGGGATACGCCGAGCAATTTTAATGTACTGACAGCGGCAATTCCCGCCGTATTCTTGGTAGCATCGCGCGTAAGCTGTCCACCATCACCAATAATATTGGTAATTTGCACACCGGGTTGGTCACTCAACTCGGCGCGAACGATGTCACCCGGTTCGTGTAATGCCAAGCCCAAAATATCAAATCCGACCCCCAAATTAGCCATTGTCGCCGGGGCAAAGGCCTCTGCACTAGAATTCATCATGAGAAATTGTTATCCTTGCGGTTTGGCATCAGTCACACAATGGTGAAAAACAGCATGTTGAGCATACTACAATGTATGGATTGCGGGCGACAATACCCAGTTGATCAAATTATTTATTCATGCGAAACCTGCGGCGGACTACTGGATGTCCAGCACGACCCTGAATATTTAAAGAAAACGATTACGAGTGATCTCTTTGACAAACGCTTGGGTACATACGAAGCGCCTTATAACAGCGGTGTCTGGCGCTACAAAGAAATGATTTACCCGGACGTACCGAATGATATGGTTGTAAGCCGTCCCGAAGGCAACACGAACCTGTACCGCACCCCCAAATTAGCCGCATGGGCTGGCGTGGAGACATTGTACCTCAAACATGAGGGGGAAAACCCTACTGGTTCATTCAAAGATCGCGGGATGACAGGCGGTGTGACACAAGCAAAGGTTTTGGGTATCGAACGCGTGGCTTGTGCTTCAACGGGCAATACGTCGGCATCGTTAGCGGCCTATGCTGCGTGGGCGGGACTTGAAGGCATCGTCTTCTTCCAGAACAAACAAATTGCTATGGGCAAGCTGGCACAAGCGATTGCTTATGGCGCGACTGGCATTCAAGTAGACGCGGATTTTGACCGCAACCTCGAATTAGTGCGGCAAGTAGCAGAACATCTCGGCATTTACGTACTGAATTCAATTAATCCCTTCCGTTTGGAAGGCCAGAAAACAATCATGATCGAAATCATCCAGCAACTCCGGTGGCAAGTGCCAGACTGGATCGTCGTACCGGGGGGCAACCTTGGTAATACGTCCGCCTTTGGCAAGGGATTGCATGAGCTATATGAGATCGGCATTATTGATCATATGCCACGCATCGCGGTTATTCAGGCGGAAGGCGCAAACCCGCTGTATCGCAGCTATCTAAACGGACTAACTTCAATGGAACCGGTACATGCGGAAACGGTGGCAACGGCTATTAAAATCGGCAATCCAGTGAATTTTAAAAAGGCTGTGCGGACTCTCAAATGGACGAACGGCGTGGTTGAAGAAGTCAGCGACCAAGAGATTATGGATGCCAAAGCGTTGATTGACCGCCAAGGATTAGGCTGTGAACCGGCATCCGCTTGTTCATTGGTTGGCGTACAAAAATTGGTTCGCAAGGGCATCATCAAGCCACATGAGACCGTTGTCGGTATTTTGACGGGACATGTACTGAAAGATGCTGATGCGGTGCTGCAATACCACAGCGACACGTTGGAGGGTATACATCCACGATACGCTAATAAGTTATATCAATCGGAAGCAACGATTGAGGCATTGAGTTCCATTCTCGAAACTAAAGAGGCCGAACCTGCGTAACACCTGAACACCCTCCTTAATGCTTCTCCGCAAGCGAGGAAGGAAATCAATTCAAGGAATCAAAAAGCGGCACGAACAATGTGCCGCTTTTTATTTGTAGTTAAATTCTACATGCCCGCAAGCGCTTGTTGGATGTCGTACAGTACATCCTGAGTATCTTCGATGCCGATAGCAAAACGCACGAGATTGTCTTTCATGCCGAGCGCAAGACGTTCCTCGGTGGTCTTTTCATAATAGCTCATGAGTGCGGGTTGCTCGACCAGACTTTCCACACCGCCGAGGCTAGGTGCGATGTAGGGAATTTTCAGACGGTCGATGAACCGGCTGGTGGTTTGGAGATCGCCCTTGACTTCGAAGCTGACAACGCCACCAAAGCCCGTCATTTGCTCCTGAGCAATTTTATAATCTGGATGTGACTCTAGACCGGGATACCAAACGCGCTCAATCATCGGATGGTCATCCAA
>JACDGI010000975.1 GCA_013821665.1 Anaerolineae bacterium | reverse complement strand
CTGGTGGTACGTGCGCAATTGGATTGTTTTTAACGATCCACTGGCACTCAAAGCATGGCTAATCACTTGGGGCGCAGATGCTATTCGGGGTGGAGAAGTTTCTCCCGACATCGCGCTTCTCCGCATCCCTTATGCCTATCAAAGCTTATGGGCACGTTTCGGTCAGGGTGCGGTCAGTGTTGGCAGCGAGGTTTATCTTTTTTTCAACGCAGTCGTAGCCGTAGCCATCAGTGGTATCGTCCTGCGGCTTGCCCGTTTGATCAACCAGTTGCGCCAAAAACTCTACCCGTCTCAATTGGTTTTCCGTCAGGGTGTTTTGGTTACGATATTTACCCTCAGTTGGGCAGGGGCCTTATTTTCGCTCAGTAGCAGCGGTTGGTCAGCCAATCAAGGCCGTTATTTGCTTACGGGCGTAGCCGGTTGGTCAGCCTTGATTGCCTTAGGTCTGACCGCGTGGTTTCCTCGACGTGTTTTCAAACCAGCAGTCGTCGTTAGCACGGTCGCACTTGGAGCAGTAGCCATAATCTGCCTATTTGTTTATGAGTTACCGTCTTATCAAATTAATCCTGTGCCCGCCAAAATTGATCTTGGCTTATCCTATACCTACGAGAACTACGCCGAACTAATCGGCATGTCACCTGCCTATCCCAGAGTACAACCGGGCGAAACATTCACGCTGACTCTCTACTGGCGAGCGCTAAAACCCACGCCTACCCGCTTTCAAGTCTATCTACATACAACCGGCACCCAAATCGTGCGCCGTGACAGTGATCCGGCGACGGGCAATCTCTTATCAACCGATTGGCAATCAGGCGATCAATGGGCTGAAAACTACCGCATCGTTATCCCCGATGACGCACCGCCTCAAACAGTCGATACCCTAATTGCTGGCCTCTACAACCCCGATACCGGTCATAATCTGATTGCCACCAACGCTGATGGAAAACAGGTCACGCCCATCATTGGTGCTTTTGCGGTGAACGGCCCACAGTTAGCATCATCCCCTATTGCTTACCGCTTTGGCGACACGATTGCTCTCGGTACACCTCAAGTGAAGCTCGATGGTCAGCAGTTGCAAGTCTGCTTGATATGGCAAGCGCTGCAAGACCAAACAACCGACTACAATTTGTTTGTCCACATTTTTGCCGCGGATGGGAAAATGGTCGATGGACAGGACAGCCTTTTAGGTGACAAATATCCTAACAGCGCTTGGCGTACTGGTGAAATCGTCAATGATTGCGTCGAAATGAAGCTCACCAATCAACCCACAAGCGAATCGAAATTGTCCTTGGGACTCTATACACTTCCTGCGCTCAGTCGCCTATCAGTTACAGACGCTCAGAGCGCACCTCTTCCAAATTCCGAGATCATCATCCCGTTTAACGAAACGACTTCTTGAAATGGTTATTTTTGAGCTGGCAAAACTTCTCACTAAAATGTGTCTTAGTTCCCCTCTGCCATGCAATGGAGAGGGGCTAGGGGTGAGGATTTCCCCGCATAAATTCAACCAAGAAACGATTTGACGATAGACAAACTGGAATCCCATATGAAATTATCACGTCGTGCGCTCATCATCAGCGCCATCGCTTTACTGCTTACACTAGCCTTACTCTTCGATGTAACGCCTTATCTTCGAGGCGGCTTCGGTTGGCGTTGGCCCTATGCCTTAATGTCGCTTTCAGCGGTGCTTCCCCTTTGCGTAGGCGTTGCGATTTATCTCCTGCTTGCATGGTGGCTCATTCGTCGCAGTCAGCGTGCTTTCCCTGTTTTGATGCTCAGTTTCCTCGGCGCGATATTCATCCCTATTCTGGCAGTAGCCGCCCGCGATGGTGATCCATTTTATGCCTTATTTACCCGCACTACGGCGCTGCTCGGTACTGGTCAACATTGGGCATCGACTCATGTGGATTGGGCAGGGGGTGAATGGCGTTCTTGGACAGAGGTGATGCAGCGGCTCGGAGGTCACATGACCAATGTGCCACCCGGCGCACCACTCATTTTCCATCTTGTTGATGTGCTTTCACCGCCGCAGCTTTCCGTAAACCTCCAACGGCTTTTTCTCCCTTACCAGTGTCAAAACTTCGATCTATTGGCCTATACCCCCGGTCAATGGTCATCCGCCCTGTTCGGTATGCTCATGCCAGTTTGGGGAGCATTGACCGTTTTCCCACTCTATGCTTCGGCCAAACGCCTCACTAAAGCGGATGCACGGCTTACTGCGGTCTGGTGGGCGCTCGTTCCAGCCGCCGCCAGTTTTACACCCTCATGGAGTGTCCTTAATCCCTTCTTGACGGTAGCAGCTTTCTGGCTCTTGCTCATCGGCTTTGAACGTAAGCGCGGCTATATCTGGTTTGCAGCCAGCGGCCTCTTAAGTGGCATTGCCTTATTCATCAATCTGGCCTTGATTCCCT
>JACDGI010000974.1 GCA_013821665.1 Anaerolineae bacterium | reverse complement strand
CCTTGAAAATGTTCGGGGTGAATCAAATCCATTGCGCCGACATTGAGCGAAGTCGGCACCACCACCAGCGCCCCACCTGCCACTAACTTCTCGGCGAACTCCAAACCGGAGTAACCGTGATACAAGCAGCCATCAATATGTGCGGCGGTGATGTCTAGCAGTTCAGTCGCGCCGTAGACACCGGCCATCGTCGTTAGGATGCGCATCGCCATCTGCGTGGCTGATCCGTGTTCACCGTTGAGCATTTCCGTGTCCCGTGGGGAGAGGGTAAGAGTGTTCATCGAAGAATTTCTGCTGAAACCACTTTTTTGCTTGTAGGAGAAAAATATAACCGTAAAGAGAGTTGCTTTGCTTGATGTTCCATGAAATCACTCAACTCCAAGTTGGTAGCTGGATCAATTTCAAACTCACGACCGTTTATTTTCATATAGCCGTAAAATGCTCGTCCAGACCAATATTTAACTTCGCCCTCAAGATATTCCACTTTTTGTGTTGCAATATCAGACATTAGCTTTTTGTGCTTAATGAAAATTAAGAATAACATAGCCAATGCGATAGGCAATGGAAAAAGCAAAAAAAGACAAATCCCATAAGATGGGTGAACAAATAAAAGAAAAACACACATTCCAACGGGCAAACTAACAGCCGCCAACAATTCAATTGATCTTTGCTTGGCAGAAATGTTTTGCAATCTTTGCATCTCTCGCTCAGACATGCGTCCAGCACGGTTGGCTTCGAGGTCGGCAGCCGTGAAGTCGAAGATACGCATCAGGTCGGGATTAGGATTGGTTGACATGTTATTGATCCACAACTTCGATGGATAGCAATTCGTTACTTTCCGGCGCATAGTACAGTCGAAACTGTGTGTTTTGCGGATGAAGGGTTAAATAGCCCCGAATATCCAAATAGACTGATTCGCTGATGTTTAAGTGAATCGGCCACGCCCAAAGTACATAGGTTATTTGCCCGCCATCCCCTTTTGATTCAAATACGCGTAATTCACTCACATTGGACTTGATTTTATCCTTTCTTAAATCCGTTTGGCGATCCATCACACCCAGATAAATATAAACAATGGGTAGACCACCGATAAGCAGGATACCGAAAGCGATAAGCAAGTTCTCCTGTGTTGAATCGCTTATATCGAGCGCAATGACGAGTACAGCGACGATCAAGAGTCCTGCACAGCCGATACTAGCGAGGCGTTGCGCACTTTTATTACGCTTCGACAGCCGTTCAACTTGACTGTCACTTAATCGACCAGCGCGGTTGGTTTCAATGTCGGCAGCATTAAAGTGAAAGATACGCATCAGGTCGTGGTCGGGATTGATAGGCATAAGGTTATTGAGGAATGATCTCCATTGAGAGAATGCGGCTGATTTCGGGCGCGAAGTAGATGCGAAACAAACTCGACTTGTTTTTGAGTTCCATGAATGCTTCAAAGGCTCGGAAGGTTTGTTTTTCGACGCGGAATGTCTTTCCATCAACCGTGATTTGATAGATATAATTCTTTTGTTTAATGACTCTTTGCCAAGTTGCTATTCCTTCAACCATTCCGGCACGACCACGCTCTAGGTCTGAATGCGTAGAACGCTGGTTAGACCGGTAACGCAGAAATAGAAATACTAAAATCAATGCAATGGCTATCCAGCTCACGCTTCCTTCGGGACTTGTTTTACCGCCTGTGACACCCTGAGGAAAAACAATGATGCCAAACCCCACAATCCCTGCGATTATGAGACCGACAAATATTGCAAAACGGACTGCAATGCGATCTGCGACACTCTCTTGTTTGAGGGTTTTGGCCTGCCGTTCTGAGATAGTCTTAGCCCGGTTGGCTTCGAGGTCGGCAGCGGTGAAGTCGAAGATGCGCATGAGGTCAGGGTTTGGAGGGAGTGTCATAGATCGCCAATCGGCAAATTCAGCCGCGTTTTTAACAACTACTTACAATAGTATGCCTCAATAAATACTTAAAACACCCCACTATTGGGTGTGCCGCCAGTTATTGACTCATTCTCTATCAAATCCTGAACAGTGCGTCGAACGACTCCGCATACTCCAATTTAAGGTTCACTTGTATAGTAGGTATTATGTAAATTGTTAGATGAGCAGCTTTCCAATTAAGGGGGGAATGGTATGCAGAAATATCATGCGAGCAACCAGATGACGTTTGGCGGATTTATCACGCTGCTGGTGCTGGCGATTATTAGCGCGGCGGCGCTGGGTGGTGTCTTATTCGCGCTCGACTACTACCTGCACTTTTATTTGATTTTGATGTTCCCGCTGTTCGCCGGAGCGATTGCCGGTGGCTTGCTGGCGCGTGGCGTGCAAGTGGGGAAAGTGCGTAGTCCAATCGTGGCCGGTATCATTGGCTTATTATGCGGCTTGCTGATGTACGGTGTCTATCATACGGC